>SOHZ01000594.1 GCA_004377365.1 Anaerolineales bacterium
TTCGAGGCAGCCTGTGGAGGGGACCAGGTGGCTCAGGATCTTGTGGTGCGGGTAGGGGCTGAGGTGGGAACCACGGCCAACGCGATCATCAAGCGGCTGGGGTTGGAAACCACCGACGTAGAGGTGGTGCTTGGGGGCAGCGTGTTCAAGGGCAGGGGGCCGCTGCTGGTTGACACGATTACTCAGGTGGTGCACAGGATAGCTCCCCAGGCCACCATCGGTCTCCCGGAGTTTGAGCCGGTTGTAGGGGCGGTTTTTCTGGCCTTGGAGAGTCTGGGAGTGGAGGTCAACGGGGCTGTCTACGCCAACGTGCGGGCCAGCCTGCCGGACGAGCTGAGGCTGGAGCAACCCTCGTGAGAGGCAGATGTGCGTAGTATCCTGAGCCTGCCAAAGGGTGGCATCCTGAGCTTGCCGAAGGAGGGCGTCATCGAGGAGGAGACCATGACAGATCTACCAATAGTGCGGAGAAGTTCGCGACCATGGTGAACATCGACCTGCCCACTGGCGAGTACACGCTGTCGGTGACACTTCGGGATGCAGAAGGCCGCGAGTTGGGCCACAACGACTTCGCCTTCGCCATTGGGGGAGAGCTGTGAGGGAGTATGGGTAGTTGGATAACAAAATCGCGAAGGTGATAGATCGTGAGGACACATATCTCCGCCACCTGACCGATCGGATCATGGCTTTCTGGATAAAGCATGGCCCGGATACCAGGCGTGGCGGCTTCTGCGGCGTCCTCGACCGGAAGGGCGACCCGCTCCCCTCCCTTCCGAAAGGTCTTGTACAGCACGCTAGGTTCCTCTGGTCCTTCTCGGCCGCTTACAGGCTTGACTCGCAACCAGTGTATCACGATATGGCAGATCGCTCGTTCAACTTTCTTCAGGAGCGCTTTTATGACCCGGTAAGACTCGGCTGGTATTATCTGGTCTCAGCGGAGGGCCTGCCCCTCAATAAGCAGAAGCATCTCTACGGGCAGAGTTTCGCCATCTATGGGCTGAGCGAGTATTTCTTGGCCTTTGGAAACGAGGAGGCCATCAGGCTTGCCCTTGATACATTTGGCGTGATGGACAGATTTGGTCATGACAGCCAATGGAGGGGCTATAGGGAATCCTTCTCAGAGGAGTGGAACCCCATTCCCCAGCATCCGGACTACGGGGTGAGTGGTGACAGAAAGACTATGAACACTCATATCCATCTTCTGGAATCTTTCACCAATCTATACAGGGCTTCTAAGGATGCGATGGTTAAGAATCGTCTTGAGGAGCTGATAGATCTATGCGCGAATACCATCACCGACACCAAGAGGGGATGTGCCTTCCAGTTTTTCGAGCGTGACTGGACGCCTCTCCCCTCCCCTGTATCCTATGGACACGACATAGAACTTTCCTGGCTCCTGACCGAGGCTGGCGATGTTTGTGGGATCAGCAACGTGAGTTCTATCCATGAGCTTTCCCTGTCGCTTGCCAGAGGAGTAGCGAGGAACGGCCTTGATCGTGGGAATGGGGGTGTCTTTTACGAAGGTGACGAGAGGGGTAGGGTCACAGGAAAACAAAAAGTGTGGTGGGTCCAGGCAGAAGCCCTGGTAGGCTTTCTCAATGCCTATGCCTTAAGTGGCGACGAAAGCTTCATAGACGCATTTGTCAACGTCGAGGGATGGGTTTTTGCCCGGCAGTTCGATAGGGAATACGGTGAGTGGCACCAACAGATCACCCCTGAGGGCAAATGCAGGGGCGAAAAGGGCAGCCTCTGGAAGACCCCTTATCACAATGCAAGAGCATGCATAGAGCTCGTTCGCAGACTGAATCGCTTGCGTAAGCAGCGGTGCCCTGAGCTTGTCGAAGGGATGAAAGGGGAGACGAGCCATGTCTGAATCCATTATCCTGAATCTGGATGGAAGGTGGAAGTTACGGGATTTCATGCCGGGTCAGGGGTTAGCGGCAGGCGCACACCTGCCTGACCATGATGACACGAATTGGCACCGGGCCTCCGTGCCTGGAGATGTACACACGGCACTGGTGGAGATCGGACGGCTAGCGCTGCCCTTCTACAACATGAACGTAGAAACTTGCCAATGGGTGGAACGCCAGGAGTGGTGGTATCGCACAGCGTTTGAAGCGCCCTTGGGCAAGGATGACGCCGAGGCCAGGTACCTGCTGACCTTCGACGGCCTGGACACCTTCGCCACCGTCTATCTGAACGGGACCGAGATCGGCAGCCACCGGAACATGTTCATCGCCGCCACTTTTGACGTGGCGGAGCATCTGCGCCTGGGTGAGCGCAACACGTTGGCCGTGCGCTTCGAGCCGGTGGTGGCGTCCGTCGGCGAGCGGGAGATCGAAGGGCAATGGGGCCGCAACCCCGAGCGGGCCTGGATGCGTAAGGCGCAGTACAACTTTGGCTGGGACTGGGCACCACGGCTGATGAGCGTGGGTATCTGGCAGGGGGTAGCGCTGCGCCGTTACGTGGGCGCTCGCCTGGGTGGGGTTTTCTTCAAGACCACGGTCATCAGCCCCCAAGCCGCAGAAGCGACCGTTGTCGTCGAGGCCGAGCGGTGGGCCGATGTGCCAGACCTGGAGGCGCAGATCACCCTGAGCCGGGGCGAGCAACGGCTAACCGACCAGACCCTGCTGATCAACGGCCGGGCGGAGGTGGCTTTCACCATCCCCGATCCCGCCCTGTGGTGGACCCACGACCTGGGGGAGCCGGCTCTCTACGATCTGGAGGTCGCCTTGCGGGCCAGCGGGAAGACCCTGGACACCCACTGCGAGCAGGTGGGCATTCGCACCATTGAGGTCGATCAATCGTCTGACCCGGATGAGCGGGGCACTAGGTTCTTCACCTTTGTGCTGAACGGGGTGAAGCTCTTCGCCAAGGGGGCTAACTGGATCCCGGCTGATTCCTTCGTAGCTCAGGTGGACGAGGCTCGCTACCGCGATCTCTTGGAGCTGGCTGTCGAGGCTAACATGAGCATGTTGCGGGTCTGGGGCGGTGGCATTTACGAGAAGGATGTCTTCTACCGTCTCTGCGATGATCTGGGCATCCTGATCTGGCAGGACTTTATGTTCGCCTGTGCGCTATACCCCGACGACGCCCCTTTCATGGCCGAGGTGGGGCGGGAGGCGAAGGCGGTGGTGCGGCGGCTGCGCAACCATCCCTGCCTGGCCCTCTGGTGTGGCAACAACGAGAACGACTGGCTAGACGACATGCTCAACTGGCAGCGGTCGGGGCGGGACTTCCCGGGCAAGAGGATTTACCATGAGCTGCTGCCACCCATCGTCGAGCGGTTGGACGGCACCCGGCTCTACTGGCCCTCCAGCCCCTATGGTGGGAACGACCACAACTCCGCTGAGGAAGGAGATCGCCACAACTGGCAGGTCTGGCATGGTGCTGTGTTCCCCCGCCGCTTCGGCGAGGAGCCGAAGCGAGACCTCTCGCCGACAGGCATCTCCTACCGCCACTACGCCGAGGACCCGGCCCGCTTCATCAGCGAGTTCGGCCTGCACGCCGCGCCGGTGTTGGAGACGCTGCGACGCAACGTGCCAGCTACGGCCCTGCACCTCGACAGCCCGGAGCTGCTCTACCGCAACAAGGACGAGCCCAAAGACAAAGGGGACCTGTTGATGCTGGCCCACACCGGCCTGCCCAGTTCGCTGCAGGAATACCTCGACTTCTCCATGATTTGTCAGGCCGAGGGGCTAAAGTTCGGTATCGAGCACTATCGGCGGCGGAAGTTTCACTGCAGCGGGACCCTCTTCTGGCAATTGAATGACTGCTGGCCGGGCCTCAGTTGGAGCGTGCTGGATTATTACCTCTTCCCCAAGGCCGGCTACTTCTACGCCAGGCGAGCCTATACCCCGGTGTTGGCTTCCTTCAAAGGGGAGGCGGACGGCGTCTCGTTGTGGATCACCAACGACACCCTGGAGGACTTGGTGGACACGGTAATGGTCCTTCACGGTGACTTCTCCGGCCAGGAGCTGTACGAGGAGGTCCTAGAGGTCCGAGTGCCAGCCAACGCCTCTGTGAAAGTCCGGCATCTCTCCTTCGATAAGCTGGACATCAAAGATCCCCGGCAGGAGTACTTGGCCGTGCGCTCCCCAAGCGGTTTGTTCCCCGATAACCGCTACTTCTTCGTGGAGGTCAAGGACCTGGTCAGGCCGAAGCCCAACTTGAAGGTGGAAATCAACGAGAGGGACGATGGGACATACGAGGTCAGGGTGATCACCGACACCTACGCCTACTTCGTCAAGCTGACAGTGCCCATAGAGAGCACCAGGTTCAGCGACAACTACTTCGACCTCTTCCCCAGCCAGGAGCGGGTCATAGAGGTCTGGAACGAGGCGGGCCGACGGCTAGAAGAGAACGATATAGCAGTGGGCTGCCTCTAGCAGAACTGAAGGTGGGAGAGACGGCGGTAGTTCCTGCGCCCCAAGAAGAACGAGCTTTAATCTTGTGCGAAAGATTGGACAGTTTACTAATTGGTACTTGCCCAGCTGGCTGGGACCCACTGTGCGGGCGGACGCTAGCGGGCCAACGTGGCAGCTCTTTGCTAAGGAGAATCTATGCGTTACGGATACTTTGACGATCAGCGCCGTGAGTACGTTATCACACGGCCCAACACCCCACTCCCCTGGATCAATTACCTGGGGAGCGAGGCCTATTTTGGCCTTATCTCCAACACCGCCGGCGGCTACTCGTTCTATCGGGACGCACGCCTCCGACGCCTCACGCGCTACCGCTACAACAACGTCCCCCTTGATTGCGGCGGACGCTACATCTATGTGCGGGACGATGATACAGGAGAGTTCTGGTCTCCTTCGTGGCAGCCCACCCGCCATGAACTAGAGGATTACATCTGCCGCCACGGGCTGGGCTACACCATCATCGGTTCTACCTACAAGGGGATCGAAGCCCAAACCCGGTACTTCGTCCCCTTGGGCGACAGCCTGGAAATCTGGCAGCTCACGCTGACCAACCGGCGTGAGGAGCCCGCCAACCTCTCGGTTTTCTCCAGCATCGAGTTCTGCCTGTGGGATGCCCAGGACGACGCCACCAACTTTCAGCGCAACTTCAGCACCGGTGAGGTGGAAATCGAAGGTAGCGTGATTTACCACAGGACCGAATACCGTGAGCGGCGGAATCACTTTGCCTTCTTTGCCTGCTCCGAAGAATTGGCCGGGTTTGACACGCAGCGCGATGTGTTCCTGGGGCCGTATCGGGGATGGGACAATCCGGCAGCGGTCGAGCGTGGTCGCTCTTTCAACTCCGTAGCCCATGGCTGGGCGCCGATGGGCTCGCACCACGTCAAAGTCACCCTTGAGCCCGGTGAAACCCGCCAGATCATCTTTCTGCTGGGCTACCACGAAAATTCTCAGGATCAGAAATTCGATCCCCCTAACTCGCAGAGGATCAATGGGCAAACGGTCAAGCCCATCATTGCCAAGTACCTGGACGACGACAGTGTGGATGCTGCCTTTGAGGCTCTTCGCGCCCATTGGGACAGCCTGCTTGACATCTTTCAGGTGGAAGCGCCGGACGTCCATACCAACCGCATGGTCAACATCTGGAATCCCTACCAGTGCATGGTCACTTTCAACCTGTCGCGCTCGGCCTCGTTCTTCGAATCCGGCATCGGGCGCGGCATGGGCTTCCGGGACTCTAATCAGGACCTACTGGGCTTCGTCCACATGCTCCCGGAGCGGGCCCGCGAGCGCATTCTGGATCTGGCTGCTACGCAACTGGAGACGGGTGGCGCATATCATCAATACCAGCCGCTGACCAAGCGGGGCAACGATGAGGTTGGCAGCAACTTCAATGACGATCCGCTCTGGTTGATTTTGAGTGTGGCTGCCTACCTGAAGGAAACCGGCGATTGGAGTATTCTGAATGAACCGGTGGTGTATGAGAACCGGCCTGGCACCGAGAAACCGCTTTACGAGCATCTGCAACGCAGCCTGCGCTACACACTGGACCGGCTGGGGCCGCACGGCCTGCCGCTCATCGGCCGCGCAGACTGGAATGACTGTCTGAACCTGAACACCTTCTCCGACACGCCCGGCGAGTCGTTTCAGACCACTACCAACAAAGATAGCAGGGTGGCCGAATCGGTCTTCATCGCCGGGATGTTCGTGTTGGCTGCGAAGGAACTGGCCGCTATCGCCCGGTGGCGCGGTCTGGAGCACGAAGCACAGACCTGCCTCGACGCGGCAGCCGAAATGGAGGTGACTGTGCGAGAGCACGGCTGGGACGGGGAATGGTTCCTCCGTGCCTATGACGACTTCGGGCACAAGGTGGGTTCCCACGAGTGCGAAGAGGGAAAGATCTTCATCGAGCCGCAGGGCTTTTGCATTCTCGCCAGCATAGGCCTTGAAGACAGGCGGGCCGAGAAAGCGCTGGCATCTGTGAAGGAACACCTGTCCACGCCGCATGGCATCATCCTCCAGGAGCCCGCCTACTCGCGGTATTACCTCCATCTAGGCGAAATTTCGTCCTATCCACCGGGCTACAAAGAGAACGCCAGTATTTTCTGTCACACCAATCCGTGGATCATGATCGCCGAAGCTATGGTCGGGCACGGCGACCAGGCGCACGACTACTACACCCGCATTAACCCTTCGGCACGGGGGGGCATCAGCGAGGTGCATCGCTGCGAGCCGTACGTGTACGCTCAGATGATCGCCGGGCGCGATGCTCCCACTCACGGCGAGGCCAAGAATTCCTGGCTGACCGGCACGGCTGCCTGGAACTATGTGGCCATCACGCAGTGGATTCTCGGTATCCGGCCCACCTACACTGGCTTACAAATTGCCCCGGTCATCCCCAGCGACTGGCCTGGCTTGAAGGCCACGCGCGTCTTCCGCGGCGTGACGTACCACATCACCGTAGAACGTGCCGGCGCGGGGAACACCGTCTCGCTCACTGTGGATGGCAAGCCGGTCGAGGGTGACGTCGTTCCACCGCCGCCGGCCGGCCAGACTGACATGAGGGTTAGGGTTGCATTGATCTGAAGGTGCGCATTGTGAAGTACGGATACTTTGACGATCCAAACCGAGAATACGTGATCACCAATCCCAAGACGCCAGTCAAGTGGATCAACTATGTTGGCACCCTGGCCTTTGGGGGTATTGTGGACCACACCGGTGGTTCACTGATTTGCAGGGGAGACCCGGCCCTCAATCGCATCACCAAATACATCCCTCAACTACCCGGTTCGGAGTTCAAGGGGGAGACGTTGTACCTCCGTTTCAAACAGGGGGACGGATACAAGGTCTTTTCCCCCTATTTCGTCCCCACGTTGGACCCCTACGAGCTTTACGAGTGTCACGTTGGGCTGGGCTACACCCGAATCGTCTCCCAATTCTACGAGATAAGGACGGAGGCGACGATTTTCGTCCCTCTGGGGGACAGCCGGGAGATCAGAGACATCCGCATCACCAACGTCTCCGACCAGCCCCTGGAGATTGATGCGATCCCCATAGTCGAATATACCCACCCGGATGCCCTCAAGCAATTCAACAACGCGGACTGGGTGCCTCAAACCATGCAGAGTAAGGCTTATCGGAATGGGAATGGCCTCATCATCCTCACGCAATATCCTTTCATGTTCAAAGAAATCCAGATCAATTACTTCACCTTGGACCGTCCGGTTTCGTCTTTCGAATCGGACCGCCGGAGATTCCTGGGAGACAATGAATACGGCACCTGGGCAAACCCACTCAGTTTACAAGAGAAGGAACTCGGCAATTACGAAGCCCTGCGCGGGGACAACATCGCTGCGCTGCTCCATCATCTGGGGATCATCCAACCTGGCGAGACCACCAGGCTAATCACACAACTGGGCCAGGATGAAAGCGTTGAGAAAGCCCTTCCCTTGATCAACCGCTATCGAGACGCTGAGCAAGTGGAACGGGCACTCGAGGAGATGGCCGCCTTTTGGGACACCTACTTGTCCAGGCTGCAGGTCGAGACTCCTGACGCCAACATGAACAGCCTGCTCAACATCCATAACCCCAGACAATGCCACACCACCAAGAACTGGTCCCGATACCTCTCCCTCTATCAACTCGGCCTGGGTGCCAGGGGCATCGGCTTTAGAGATAGCTCCCAAGATGTGATGGGCATCCTGGTCAGCATGCCAGAAGAGGGCAAAGAGCTGATCAAGCAACTCCTGCACGTGCAAAAAAGGGATGGCTCCGCCATGCATCAGTTCAATCCCCTGACCATGGTAGCCAACGAAGGCGACTCCAGAGAAGTAGCGGATGCCCCCAGATACTATAGCGACGACCATCTCTGGATCGTTCTCGCCACCACCGCATACCTTAAGGAAACGGGAGACCTTGCTTTTTTGGACGAAGTGATTCCTTATTACGAAAAGGACAGAGGTGGATATCCCCTCGAGTCGGGCACGGTCCTCGACCACATGCGCCGGGCCATCGAGTTCACGCAGAACAACGTGGGAACGCATGGGTTGCCGCTGCTGGGATTCGCCGACTGGAACGACACCGTCAACTTGCAGGCGGGCGCAGAGTCCTTATTTACAGCCAATCTATACGGCAAAGCTCTGCTGGAAGTGATTGACCTCGCCCGGCACCGTGGCAATGCAGAAGCGGTCGCTCAATACACCACCTACTACGAAGCGATAAAACAGAGGGTGAATGAACATGCCTGGGACGGCGGGTGGTACGTGAGGTATTTTGATGCTGACGGGAGCTCCCTCGGCTCCCACTCGAACGCTGAGGGACAGATCTACACCAATGGACAATCGTGGCCGGTGATCTCGGCCTTTGCCCCGCCCGACAGGGCAAAGGCAGCCCTGGGTACTGTATACCAACGGCTCAACACCCGCAACGGCATCAAGCTGAGCACGCCGGGATACGACGGCTTTGACCCGGCGAAAGGAGGGATTACTACCTACCCACCTGGAGCGAAGGAAAATGGCGGTATCTTTTTACACGCCAATCCATGGGTCATCATCGCCGAAACGATTGTCGGGAACGGAGACCGGGCCTTTGAATACTATAATCAGATCAACCCGGTGGCCAAGAACGACAAGATGGAGGAGTTTGAATGCGAGCCCTACGTCTATCCCCAAAACATCCTGGGCGACGAGCATCCTCAGTTCGGGTTGGCCCGTAACAGTTGGCTCTCAGGCACCGCTTCCTGGGCCTATCAGGCGGGCACCCAATACATCCTGGGTATCAGGCCGACGTATGAAGGGCTTCAAATCAATCCTTGCATACCCAGAAAGTGGGACGGCTTCAAGGTAACCAGGGAGTTTAGAAATACGGTTTACCAAATCGAGGTCAAAAACCCCGATCACGTCTGTAAAGGAGTGAGGTCAGTCAAAGTGGATGGCAAAGAGATCAAAGGCAACATGGTACCTGTTTTTGGAGATGACAAAACTCATCAGGTTGAAGTCATTATGCGAGAGGAGGTAAAGGAACGATGAAGGTCACTTTCCCCGAAGGGTTTATCTGGGGCGTCGCCACGTCTGCTTATCAGATCGAAGGCGCCTGGAACGAGGACGGCAAAGGCGAGAGTATCTGGGATCGCTTCAGCCACACGCCTGGCAAGATCGCCAATGGCGATACGGGCGATGTCGCCTGTGATCACTACCATCGCTGGCGTGAGGACGTGGCCCTGATGAAAGAGTTGGGTCTACACGCTTATCGTTTCTCGATATCCTGGCCGCGCTTGCTACCCGAGGGTCGAGGCCGCGTCAGCGCCGCCGGGCTTGACTTTTATAGTCGGCTCGTGGATGCGCTGCTGGAGGCCGCGATCGAGCCTTCTATCACGCTCTACCACTGGGACTTGCCGCAGGCCCTGCAAGATCAGGGCGGCTGGCCTGCTCGGGCCACCGCCGAGGCATTCGTCGAGTACGCGGACCTGGCTGCCCGCAGGCTGGGAGACCGGGTGAAACACTGGATCACGCTCAACGAGCCTTTCGTCAGCGCTATGGTCGGGTATCTTGAAGGGCGGCACGCTCCGGGTCATTCCGACCTCGACGAGGCGCTGGCGGCGGCGCACCACCTGCTATTGGGTCACGGTTGGGCCGTTCCCGTCATCCGCCGCAACAGCCCGGGGGCGCAAGTAGGGATCGCGCTGAACTTGAGCGGCCAGACCCCCGCATCCCCCAGCGCCGCTGATCGGGCTGCAGCCTGGCAACGAGATGGCGTCATCAACCGCTGGTTTCTTGATCCACTCTCAGCGCGGGGCTATCCAGCGGACATCGTGCAGCACTACGGGCGCCCTATGGACTTTGTGCAGGCGGGTGATCTGGAGGCGATAGCCGCTCCCCTCGACTTTCTTGGGGTGAACTATTACACGCGCGGCGTAGTGCGCAGCAGCGTGGTGAGCGAGGCTGAGAATGCTCCTCGCACGGTTCTTCCCAACCCTGAGCGGACCGAGATGGGCTGGGAAGTCTACCCGGAGGGTCTTTATGAGATACTAGGGCGGGTGCACTTTGACTACCGCTTCCCGGCGTTGTATATCACCGAGAATGGCGCGGCTTACCCGCATCAGATCGGTCCCGATGGGCAAGTGGATGATCCGTTGCGTGTGGCGTTTCTCAAGGAACATCTGGCGGCAGCGACGCGGGCCATTGCGGCGGGGGTGCCACTGCGTGGTTATTTTGCCTGGTCGCTCATGGACAACTTTGAGTGGGCCCATGGGTACTCGAAGCGCTTTGGCTTAATTTATGTGGATTACCAGACACAGCGGCGCGTATTAAAGACCAGTGCCCATTGGTATCGTCGGGTCATCGCCGCCAACGCTGTGGTGGACTGAGACACGTCCCAGACACTCTCTAAATGCCCATCCAAAAACCCAGCGGAGGCGGCTCCCACGCCGCCGGATTGTCGGGCGTGGGAGCCCGGTCAGCTAGTTTTCGGATAGGCGCTAAATGTCGAATTGCGTGACGTTTCACCTATCCTTCTGTCAGGTATCTCTCCAACATGCGACCGAGGACAATGTACCTGAAGTCGCGCCCTTGGAAAGCACGCCAGGCACCCCACAGCCCATACAGTATCCACAAGCCCATCAGCCCCAAAGGCACAACCATCAGGCCCAAGGAGATGAAGAAGAAGATGGGAGGCGGGGCGTCTTTGTATTTCTCAGCGTTGGCTATCATGGGGATGAAGGAGAGGCCATAGAGACAGCCCCAGCAACCCCAGCCAATGAGTTGAACCAAGA
>SOHZ01000176.1 GCA_004377365.1 Anaerolineales bacterium
CTCACCCACCTTATGCGCGATTCGGGTGTCCAAAATGGCCTTTCGTGAGCGGTTCAAGCCAGTTTTGGGGCCGAGATCGGCTCTCTCGTGAGCGAATTGGCAGTTCCAAGTTTCAGTTATGCCATTATTTGGACGGTGTTCAAAGGTGATGCTAGCTCAATACCCAAAGAGTTTACCAGCACTCTTTCTGACACCCCTAGTCGCATCCCACCTTGCACCCTGACCTCTGGGAAAATTTCCCGGGCCGCATCAATCTCTTTTACGAATAACTGAATCAGGTCCCCGGCGCTCATCTGGGCTATCTTCTCGTCGTAGAGCCCTGATACCTGTTGGTATTCAGATGGCTCTGGCAGGGTCACAAAGTCAGGGTCAGGCTGGGCTAATTTGGCCGCAGCGGCCGAACGCTCAGCGGTTTCCAGCACATCATCCACACTGAATCCGGACGAATGAGAAAATCCAGTAGCACCTTTTGTAATAGACCGCACGGATACCCCTGTAACCTTTTTCTCGCTAGAGTCGTGAATCCCGCTCTTTTCCACATTGATAGAAATGCTACGCCCGCTTGTAAGTTCCACGTCAACAAACTGGGCCTCATTTTTGAGAGCCACTTGGCAGGCCTTCTGGGCTAGTTCCAAAAGATCTGACATTGTGTTTCCCTCCTTGAACGTTCGCTGTTTCTATTCCTGACCGCCGACCACTACTTCCTTTATCCGAACATAGGGACCGCCCGCATTGATATGCATACCCTGGCCGGACTTGCCGCACATCCCGGGCAAAAGGAATTCAAGATCCTTGCTCACGGCATCAATGTTCATGAGCGTCTCCAGGGTCATGCCTGAGAAAGAAACATCTCGCAAGTGTTCACCTAACTGCCCATTCTTGATCATCCAACCTTCACCAGAGTGACAGGTATATTGGCCTCTCTCACAAAATACATATCCCCAGTGCCCTTCCTTCATAAAGATACCTTCATCAATGTCTTTAAGCATTTCTTCAAAGGTAAGCTTGCCAGGCGCGATGAAGGTGTTGCTCATGCGCACTATAGGGGAACAGTGACCATTCATGGCGCGAGCACTGCCGTTAGGTTCTACCCCAAATCGGGCTGCTGTCTCTAAAGAGTGCAGATAGCCTTTGAGAATCCCCTTTTCAATAACGACCCTCTCCTGACCCAGAATACCCTCCGAGTCATAACGGTATGATCCGCTAAGCCTAGGGATGGTGGCATCGTCCATAATGGTGACACACTCTGAAGCAATCTGTTCACCAATTTTTCCCTCTATGATAGATCGGCCGTTAAAGACGTGATCGGCCTCTGCGTTATGACCAAGCGCTTCGTGAACCAAGAGACCGGTAATAGAGGGATGAAGGACAACCGGGAATTTGCCCGAAGGGGCCCTCCTAGCACTCAGAAGCGAAACAGCCCTTTGGGCAGCCTTCTCAGTGAAATCTTTTGAACTGATTCTGTCCAAGAGTTCGAAGCCAACTTGCTCAGAGAAACGCTCATGGGCCATTTGACGAACGGCACCCTCAACCGCTGTCATCGCTGTCCATATTGCCGTTCGAATCGTTTCCTGCTCGATCAGAGTGCCAGCGGTGTTACAGATTGTCTCGCGGGTCCAGGCATCACGGTAGCTCACGATGGTATTACAGAGCTTGTCTCGAGCACAATCAAGGCCTGCCTTCTCATAGTCGAGAACCCTTTTCACCTTCTCTTCCAATGAAACGGATCGTGGATCCTTCTCCACCTCCACCCTCACTACATCTACTGCCGGCTGAATCTCTGCAACCACACCGGGGTGAGCTACCCTGACCTTGGAGGCTTTAGCCATCTCCAATGCAGCTTGCAAGCATTGCTCCAGTGATTGGGAATCGACCACATCTGTTGAGGCAAAGCCCCAGGCACCGTCAACGAGAACACGCAAGCCGACAGCCGTGCTTTTTCCCTGGCTCACTTTGTCGGCTTTCATGTCCTGGACAGTTACGGTGGTACTGTCTTCCTCAAACAGACGGACGTCCATGAACTGGACACCGTGGCGCTTTGCCTTGTCCCGGATACTTTCTAGTAACCCTTTCATGATGTCTTCTCCTTTTCGACGTAAAATGCTCCCCACAATGACAGATAACGGGGCGGCGGTTGGCGAAGTTCCGCCTAGAGCGACCGCAGGGAGCGAAGCTGTAAACGCCTTGTTAGCCGATGTTCACTTGCCCTTCCTTGCTATCAACTGAGATTTCTAAGGGTGGTGGAAGCCAAGTCTCGTATAACTGCGCCTGAAGATGCCCACGTGTTCGACCGTCTCTAACTTAGTCCTTTGATGTTATGCCAACCACACCCTCACGATCTGATGTTCTCAGTGATTCCGCATTATCAGTGGTAAATAGACCCGATTTGCAGCCTCTGCCAGCCAGGCAATGATGTTTCGCCCCAATTGTGCGTTGTCATAGTCATCCCTGTTGGGATTACCATCACCATCGTAGTCATCGGTGGTCAGGTACCTTTCGTGGCCCAGGGCAACCACCCGCCCTGCACCGTACTCCATGGCCATCACCACAGGAGGATTGGTGGCGACCGGGTAGTAGCCCTTATTAGAATAAGAATCCTCATCACCAAAGATGATTGCTTGCGGTGTTCCGCTCAGACGCTCTATGGGACAGGGTGTGATAGGACCACCAACGATCATCAACACAGAAGCAATGGGGTGGATGGCCATGGACGAGAAGATGGGGGTACAAACGTTGGCACTGAGGTAATGGTTGGTTGGATCGCAGATAGCGTCGTCCAAGAACCTGAGACCGAAGCGAGTGGCAATGCGGTTCATTGGATAGTTATCGAGTGTCTGTCCAAGATCAGGGTTGACCCATGACCAGCCAAGGCCAGTGATGAACAGGCCACCGCCGCTGATCACGAACTGTTGGCTGCTATCCAACTCGGCATCTGTGAAATCTCCCCAGGCTGTGCCTACAACGAGAACGTCAAAGTTAGCTAACAGATCGGCCGTAAGCGGGCCACCGGTATGACTTTCGACAGTATGGCCCCGAAGCCGCAGGTCATCTGCAAAAGCCCGATAGTCGCTGGCGATGGACGTCCATTCGCTGTGTGCCTCATCGAAGAGCACTCGATAACTTGGCACTTCTTGCCAATACGTCCCTATACTCTGGAAGAATGGGCGCAAGGCCGTACTTGCCACCTCGCTCATCATTGCGATGAACTCGCCCATTGTTA
>SOHZ01000089.1 GCA_004377365.1 Anaerolineales bacterium
GGCTAGACAACCAGGAGCGCTTTCGGCAAATGGTGCTGGAAGAGAAAGCTGAGCAAGAGGCAAGGTTGGTGACCGAAGGACATCACGTGGTCAACACTCGCCTGCGTGCCCATTTCAACGAGGCTGACTGGGCCGCCGAGCAGATGAGCGGCGTCAGCTACCATGGCTTCCTGCACCAACTGATCCAGGCCGTTGACACAGACTGGCCAACCGTGCTGGCCACGCTTGGCCAGATACGGCGGATCTTGTTCAACCGCAACGCTATGCTCTGCAACGTGACGTTGGATGAGGCGAATTGGACACACTTTGAGCCTAAACTGGCCGCCTTTCTGGATACCTTGCCAGCCGCCCCACTCAGGCTGGCCGAGTGGTCAGCGCAGTACGGCCCTGGTTTCGAGGGTATGACCATCCCCACCCAGGTGAATTACGTGGGCAAGGGAACCAACCTGTATAAGCTGGGCTACAAATTGCACGGCTCGGCAGTGGTCATCACCAAATACCTTCGCAACACCTGGCTGTGGGACCGTGTACGTGTGCAGGGTGGAGCCTACGGCGGCTTTTGCCTCTTCGACCATCGCTCCGGTATTTTCAGTTACCTTTCCTACCGCGACCCCAACTTGCTGACCACCCTCGACAACTACGACTGGGCCAGCCAATTCCTGCACCAGCTCGAACTGAACAAGGATGAGCTGACCAAGGGCATCATCGGCGCCATCGCCGACATGGACGCCTATCAACTGCCTGATGCCAAAGGCTATACATCTATGCTACGCTATCTGATCGGCGACACCGATCAAGCCCGCCAACGCATGCGCGACGAAATCC
The DNA here is from genome assembly GCA_004377365.1 of Anaerolineales bacterium. Taxonomy (GTDB): domain Bacteria; phylum Chloroflexota; class Anaerolineae; order E26-bin7; family E26-bin7; genus E26-bin7. Next base: position 826 of record SOHZ01000089.1, read on the forward strand.
TGAGCACCACCCCTGCCGACTTTAGGGCCTTTGCCGACGTGCTGGATCAAGTTAACGACAAGGGACTGGTAGTGGTGCTTGGCTCGCAAGCTGCTATCGAAGCGGCCAACGCCGCCCGCCAGGGCTGGCTCAACGTGTTCAAGGTGTTATAGCTCCCCCGCACCTCGACCGACCTCATCAATGAACGACAGTTGCCTGTGACGGTCTTCTCCATCATCCGAGCCTTCTCGACAACCTTGAGCATCGCTACCCACCTTCGCCCAAAATTATCATAACATAAGGTGAAGGCTTTGTCAATCTCGGCCAAGGCAACAAAAAAGCCGCTCAACCCTCACTGAACAGCTCCAAAGCCTACAGAACCTGAGAATCAGTTCCCTAAAGTGGGCCTAAAATCGCGGAGGATCGAGCCGCCGACGAACTCGCGCAGGATAGAGTTGTCAGGAATGAGGTCGGGGCCGCAGGGGAGAAACCAGTCAAGGAAAGCCAGCAATCGCTTGACTTCAACGTACTCCATGGTGCCTGGCTCCACTTGCCGCAGCAACGGCTCGGCAAAGGGTTTCAGCACCGCCAGCTCGTAGACCAGGGCCGAGTTGAATACAGCGTCAGCATTCTCCTGAAAGGGAAAGATATTACCCCCTTCTCCTCGCCGCACCTTCTCCCACATTTGGATGGTCTCCTGAGCAGAATAGCCCCGATAGGCTGCATCGCGCACAATCCGCCGCAGCAACCGCGTATCGGAGGTCGAGACCCGGTTGTGGTGGTCAATGTTGAGTTGAGTCAGCGCCGAGACGTAGATGCGATAGATCTGCTCGGGGGGGACGTTGGGCACCAGGTCGGGGTTCAGGCCGTGGATGCCCTCGACGAGGATCACGTGTTCATCGCTGATGGACAACGTCCGACCCCACTCCCGTTTCCCGGTCTTGAAATTGTAGCGAGAGAGTGTCACCTCCTGGCCGGCGATCAGGGCCAGCAACTGCTCGTTGAAGAGCTGCAAGTCCAGCGCATGAAGGGCTTCGAAATCGTACTGTCCATGCTCGTCGAGGGGAGTCTTCTCCCGATCAACAAAATAGTCATCGAGGCCGAGGGGAACGGGCCGGAGGCCGTGGGCCATGAGTTGCACGGAGAGCCGCTTGGAGAAGGTCGTCTTCCCTGAGCCTGAAGGGCCAGCGATGAGCACCAACCGCACCTGTCCCTCCCGATCGGCAATCTGATGGGCGACGGCCGCGATGCGCTCCTCGTGGAGTGCCTCGGCCACCAGGACCACTTCGCGGATGCGTTGGGTCTCAATGGCTTCATTCAGAGAAGCCACACTGTCCACTTTCATAATTCTTAACCACTGCCCATACTCACGGAAGGTAGCCGTCAGCTTGGGGTAGTCCTGATACGCGGGCAGGGCCGTTGGGTGTTCGGGAGTCGGGTATTGGAGAATGAAACCCGGCGAGTGATGGCGCAGACCGAAGGTGCGCAGATAGCCTGTGGAGGGCACCATATAGCCGTAGAAATAGTTCTTTACCCCATGCAGCGTATACAGTTTCAGATAGTCCTTTCGACGGTCTTTCAGCAACCGAACCTTGTCGCTATACCCTTTCTCACCGAACAGGGCCATAGCTTCGGTGACTGCGACCTGCTCCTTTGAGATAGGCGCATCCTCTTCTACGATCTCCCACATGCGGCGCTCGATCAGCGCCACCTCCTTGGCGGTGAACGGTTCACGACCCTCCACCTGGCAGAAGAAGCCGCCCAAGGGCATGGCATAGTCAATGATGATGCGTACATCCGGGTAGAGTTCGTGAACGGCTGTTACCAGCAAAAAGGAGAGCGAGCGCCGATAGATGCGCGTGCCGTCACTGTCGGTCACCGAAATGGGAACCACATCGGCATCCCGGGTGATGGGCTGGGTCAGCTCAGACAGCTTGCCATTGACGAGGGCCGCCATGATGGAAAGCGGCTCCTCGGGAAACGCAGCCTGGATGAAGGCCTCCAGAGGTGTCTCGACAGGTCCCTCATAAACCTGGCCGTCAGCAAACCGAACCTGGACCGTCCGACGTAAGGTGGCCGGTTGAACTTGATCTGAAACCACTTGGTTGATTTGTTTCTGATTTTTTGCACTCATTGCTATACACCCCCGTACAACAGACTTCTCGAATTCAACGGATATTTGCCTGTCCCGTCCATTGTATTCCCCTGGCCACTCTTTATCTGCACGATGGGGACGCCTTTGATGGGACAGTTGTCCCCGGCCCGCAGCCCGTGAACCACTGAACATACTGAAGCCCACTGATTTCACTGAGCCCTTTCAGTGGCCTCAGTGATTCCCCTCACCACAACCATCGGAGCGCGGAGGGGCGGAAGAGTGGAATACGCGGAATCTCCTCCACGCCCCAGTACA
>SOHZ01000364.1 GCA_004377365.1 Anaerolineales bacterium
CCGGCCTGGTTCGCGACCCGGAAGGAGCCAATTGATGCGCTGCGAGCTTTGTAGCACCTTCCCGAAAGCTACGCGATAGAGCCCTCGGAACCAACGACCATGCTTGACCAGCTTTCGGGAAGGTACAAGTGAAAAACCCGGTTTCTCCAAGAACAAGGAGGTGTGAAATGAAAGTCATCGAGTTGCAAGACGTAACCAGAATCTATCAAGTTGGTCAAGTCGAGACACCCGCCCTGCGCGGCGTCGACCTGACCATCGAGGAGGGCGAATTCACGGCCATCGTCGGGCCGTCGGGATCGGGCAAGACGACGATGTTGCAGTTGATGGGCTGCCTGGACCGGCCGACCGGCGGGCGCGTGCACATCAAGGGGCAGGACGTGACGCAGCTCAATCCCAACAAGCGCGCCGACCTGCGGAAGGGTACCATCGGCTTTGTGTTCCAGTTCTTTGCCCTCATCCCCGGGCTCACGGCCTACGAGAACGTCGAACTTCCCTTGCTGCTGTCTGGGGCAAAGAAGGCAGAGCGGCGAGAGCGCGTGAACGAGTTGTTGGAGGCGGTGGGTATCTCTGACCGCGCCCGTCACCGTCCCGACCAGATGAGCGGCGGCGAGCAGCAACGCGTCGCCATCGCCCGCGCCCTGGCTACCCATCCCGTGTTGGTGCTGGCCGACGAGCCGACGGCCAACCTGGACACCGAGAACGGCCGCCAGATCATGGAGATTATGGTGCGGCTGAACCAGGAGACAGGCACGACCTTTATCTTTGCCACCCACGACCCGCGCGTCATTTCTTTCGCCCGCCGTGTGGTTACGTTGCGCGATGGCCAGGTCTCAGAAAACAGCAAGCACACCTAGACAGGCTGTGCAGCTACTGACGCAGATTTCAGTACCGGACACTTCGAGATAGGGATCAGAAACCAGGTTTTTAGATTGATGAAACACCCTTCGCGCCGCAGGAGATCCCAAAAGCAACGCTCTTCTTGCTCAAACAGGGAAAAACCTGGTTTCTCCAAAAAATGTCCGGTGGCAAAACGCAGATAGGAAATCAAAGAGAGGTGCAAGATGATATCTAAACGCTATGGGACGATTGGGTTGCTTGTGTTGTTGGCAGTGACCTTGGCCGGCTGCGGCCGCGCGCCGACGCCGCAGCCCACGCCCACACCCGTCGCCACGCAGTCGGTCTCAGCAGCCGGTTCACGTTCTGGCGGCGATGTGACCGCCTCTGGGGAGGTCATGCCAGCGCAAGAAGCGGAAATGAGTTTCACTACAGCCGGACGAGTGCAGACGGTGACGGTCGAAGTGGACGACGAAGTACAGCCCGGCGAGGTGCTCGCCACGCTGGAAACGGCCGTTATCGAAGCCGAGATAATGCAGGTGGAGGCGGCCTTGGCCGTCAGCCAGGCCAACTTGGCTCAGATCCAGGCTGGGGCCAGGCCGGAGGAAATCGCCGAGGCTCAGGAAGCCCTGATCGCAGCCCAGGCAGGAGTCTCTGCCGCCCAAGCCAATGTAGCTTCTGCCCAGGCAGCGTTGGCCAAGCTGAAAGCAGGGCCCAAGCCGGAAGAGCTCACAGTAGCCAAAGCGGCCATGGCCAAAGCGGCCGTGGCTTTGCAATTGGCCCAAAGCGAGTACGACAAGATTTCCTGGCAGAGCGGCCTCGGGGCCACCCAGCAGGCGGTGGCCCTCCAGCAAGCCAGCATTGACTATGAGAGCGCCAAGGCCAACTACGAAGCCCTCGTAAGCGGAGCGATGGCCGAGGAACTGGACATGGCCCGGGCGGCGGTGGAAGCAGCCCGCGCCCGGGTTGGCGTGGCCCAGGCCCAGGCCGGGCAGGTCAAGGCCCAGTTAGACCAGTTGCTGGCCGGACCGACGGCCGAGGCCATCGCCGTGGCCGAGGCCCAGATCCAACAGGCCCAGGCTGCGTTAGAGGCTGCTCAGGTAGCGCTAGACCAGGCGACGCTACGGACACCTTTCGCCAGCACGGTCGCCGCGCTGGAGGTCAGCGCAGGTGAGACAGTGTTGCCGGGCCAGGTAGTGCTGACACTAGCCGACCTGAGCTACCTGCAAGTCGAGACCACCGACTTGAGCGAGCGAGATGTGGACAACGTGGCGGTGGGACAGCAAGCTACCGTCTATGTGGAAGCGTTGGGCTTGGAAATCGCGGGGCGGTTGGTGCGCATCGAGCCCCAGGCGAGCAAGATTGGTGGCGACGTGGTGTACACCGTCGTGGTCGAGTTGGACGAACAACCGCCGGACCTACGCTGGGGGATGAGCGTAGATGTGGAGATTACAACCAGGTAGTCAGATGAGGGCAGAGTCGAGTGAGAGTCAATGCCGACTTGCCCCCAAATAGAGATTGGGGATTGGATATTGGAAGTTGGAGGTTGGAAGATGAATAGAAGAATCCTTGTTTTAGCTATTGCACTTTCGATCATTGCACTGTTGGTGACAGGCTATGGACAAGCAGCAGGCTGTGTCGCATCTGGGCCTGCTGGGGCGCCTCTGGTGGCGACCGTGACTGCCTACGGCCTGAACGTGAGAAGTGGGCCCGGCGTGGCCTATCCCATCGTCGGCGGGCTGAGCCGGGGCGATGCGGTGGAGGTGGCGGGGAGGAATGCCGCTGGTACCTGGCTGCAGATCGCTTACAGCGGACAGGGGGAATTGAACGGACAGGAAGCCTGGATCGCGGCGGCCTACGTTGATTTGACCGGTTCCCTGGAGGCAGTGCCCGAGGTCTCCGCTCCGCCCATGCCCACACCGCCGGCGGCTATGGAAAGCCGCCCTACTGTGCCTACTGTGCCTACGTCCGAGTTGACGGGCAAGCTGGTCTTCCAGGTGTGCAACGGCTGCGACATCTACGTCATCAACGCCGACGGCAGCGGCCTGCGCCGCCTGACCGATGGCATGGACCCGGCCTGGTCGCCCGATGGCAAGAAGGTGGCCTTTGCTCGCTGGCGAGACCCACGGGGCATCTATATCATTGATGAGGATGGCAGCAACGAGATTCTCCTCTTCGGCTGGAGCCAGGCCAAAGCTCCGGCCTGGTCACCCGACGGCAGCCACATCGTCTTCACCCGCCACCAGGCTGGCGGGCGAGAAAAGGACATAGAAATATTCTCTCGGTTTACTCTGCCGGCGAATCCCTGGTGGAAGCTGGGGTTGGTGCGGGTTGAGGACCGCTACTTCACCGAGCTTTTGTGCTACGACCACAGCTT
>SOHZ01000395.1 GCA_004377365.1 Anaerolineales bacterium
GAGTTTCTTCGGTCATGCTCAGCCCTCCTTCGGGGCAACGGGAGAGCTGCCTTCATTCCACCAAAAAGTAACAGGCATGTCAATGGAATTTTCGACCGACCTGCCTGCTACCTCCTACCTGCCATATCTCCCTCACCACCTCCGGGTTCCCCTGCGAGGATAGCTTCCCAACCTAGCGTCTGCGACGGCGTCTACGTCGTCTACGGCCGGTGGGCTCCTTGTCGGTTTTCAATTCCTCCGCCGTGATCTCAATAGTCGCTTCGCTGTCCAGTTCCACGCTCAGGGTTTCCTTGAGCACGTTGATACCGGTAACCTTGCCCGACCCGTGGGATGTGACAACGACATCGCCGACCTTGGGGAGCATCTTTTTGACCTCAGCGTAATAATCGTTTTCGTATGCCAGGCAGCAGAGCAAACGCCCACAGAGGCCCGATATCTCCATGGGGCTGAGGGGCAAATTCTGCTGTTTGGCCATTTTTATGGAAACGGGATTGAACTCACAAAGATGGGAAGCGCAGCACAAAGGGCGTCCGCAACGGCCAAGGTCACCGATCAGTTTGGCTTCGTCACGCACACCGACCTGCTTGAGTTCGATTCGGGATCTGAAAGTTTTGGCCAGTTCTTTCACCAGTTTGCGAAAGTCAACCCGCTTCTCCGCAGTGAAGTAAAAGACCAACCGAGTGCCATCAAAGTTATACTCAGCTTTGATCACTTTCATGGGCAGGCCATACTCAGCGATCTTCTGGTGGCACTTTTCCAAAGCCCGTTCTTCCCGATCACGGAAATGCTGCATTTGCAACAGGTCCCAGGGTTCGGCCCGCCGCAGGATACCTTTCAGTTGCCCCACCACTTCGCCATCGGCCACCCGCTTGGGGGCTACAGCTACCCGGCCTACATCTTCTCCCCGGGCCGTATCTACGACAACATAGTCGCCAACTTTCAAATCCTCAAATCCAGTCGGGGCAAAATAATAGATTTTGCCAGCCTGTCTGAAACGAACTCCTACCACCTCTGGCATATTCACCTCACAAGTCTATGTCTGCTCAATAAAGAATTCCCAGGCGCACCAGTATTCGTCTGGATGCGGATCAGGGGGACAAGCCACACAGCGGGTCTCAATCCGCGGGTCAATAGCCTGGGCGAATTCGGAGTACTCGACGATGCCCACCTCTTTACACGGGAAATCGGAAAGCCCTCGTCTCTTCCGGGCCTCTTGAACCCGGCAGTTGTTCATACGGAAGATGAAGCGTTTCTCGTCCAGCTCAATGATCTCCTGGACATTGATGCGAGCGTAGAGGCGGAAACCGAGGGCTTTTTTGAGGGCTGGAAGCCCGCCCCCTTCCTCGATCCCCAGTCGCTTCATGATCCGCTTAGCCTCTATGACGGTGAAAGAGCGCCAGGCCTCTGCATCCAGGGCGATGGCCGTCTCCAGGCCGTATTTGCGCTCCACCACCTGAAACCAGAGACCGTCGTGGGCCAGCCAGTTTTTGGCCGCATCCTCAAGCAATCCAATCAGTTCCTCTTTGGTTAGTTGTTTCAGTGTTTGTTCTCTGTCCATACTGGATTATCGTTTAACGACTGTATAAACTCTTTGAAGTCTTGGTTCAGCACCGTATCTTCAGGTGGTCAGCTTGCGCTTCTTCGTCTGCGTGATCGGTAATGCGAATACGATTATGCCGTATAGCATCAATGCGCTTGTTTTACCCGACTCTGACCAACAGCAGACCTGATGCCTGTACGCGCCATGCTAAAGCGAGACGTTTCTATAACGCCTTCGCTGAGCCACCTTTCTTGTCGCTTTGGAGTTTAGTCAATTGAATCACTAATCGTAATGCTTCATTGACTGCTGCTTCGCTCGGAAATGCTTCGGCAACGTCGGGCTCTAACAGCACTAAATTGGTGCCAGCACGGTAGCGTTGCGCATATTTACCTCGGACACCATCCTTAAGCAATTCCCGCAAGTCATATTCCGGGCGAAGTTCATCGTCCATCTCAGTTTTGGGTTTCTTGTTCATAGCCTTCTCGTTCGGCATGTGTCAGTTCACGCGCACTAATGATGCGAATACGGTCGCCGCGCTCGGTGTGGGCCACCATCAGGAGTCGGTGGCGATAGGACCACCCAATGGTGATATAGCGGTCTTCATCCACTGAATGGTCAGGATCATAAATCGTAATGCTTAGGTCATCGCTGAATACAGTCGCTGCTTCGGTGAACGCCACCTTATGCTTGCGGAGGTTCTTCGCCGCTTTTTGAGGGTCCCATTCGAATTCCATGTGACTGTAGCCGTTATTGCTTTGCAAGGCTAGTTTGCGATGCACTCTCAGAAGTGGAAGGCAGGCTAACTCCTTAACTAGGCGGACTTACTCGCTTCGGCGCGCAAGCGCACCTCCACTCGTGCGGCATATCCGCCGCGCCAATCTTTGCCTATGGGACAGGTAAGCTCAACATCAGGACTTCCAAGGTTAGACGAGTGTTGGCGTTGTGCTCCAACTGCCACACCGCAGTCCGCAAGGCTTCGATAAAATCCCACACCTGGATCAGGCTGTAACCCCGAGCCTGGGAGCGCAGCGTGGCCTCGCGGTCAACGTTGGTGACCTCTGTTGAGCTATCTCCCTTGATCAAAAGCAGGTCCCGCCACCAGCTTAGCCATAGGTCCAGTACTTCTCGCAGGCCCTCAGGACTCTTGCTGAGGTGCTGGGCATGACGCAGGCGCTCGACCCGCCCCTGCCCCATGAGCTCTATCATTTCGCCAAGACGTCTCTCTCGCTTTCGCAAGATGGCCTCGTCCTCAGAGGCCCTCACTGCCCAGCCCAGGCGTCCGCCTGAGAGCCGGGCCAGGAGCCGGGCCCGCTCGGAGTCTATCTCCCAGCGCTCCTCAAGGGCCTTCTGAACCAGAAGCATGGAGGGTGGGCGCAGGTTCAGCACCTGGCAGCGCGAGATGATGGTTGGCAGCAGTTGATCCATGTCGCTGGCGGTCAGTATGAGGATGACCTGAGCCGGCGGCTCCTCCAGGGTTTTGAGAAGGCAGTTGGCGGCCTCGGTAGTGGCCCGCTCCATCTGGCGGATGATGTAGACCTTCCAGCGACCTTCGTGGGGGGAGAGGGCCACCTCACGTTGCATGGCCCGGATCTGGTCAATCTTGATGGTCCCATTGACTGCTTCGATGACCCGCACATCAGGGTGGTTGCCATGGGCAATCTTGAGGCAGGACCGACACTGGCCGCAGGGCTTGCCCTCATCCAGACAATTGAGGGCTTGGGCGAAATTCAGCGCCAGAGTGGTCTTGCCTACCTGCGGCAGTCCCAGTAGGAGGTAAGCGTGAGCCGTGCGCCCATTGGCCAAGCTGCGCTCCAGCAACTTTACTGTCCACTCATGGCCCACCACTTGCCACATGCATTGTCTCCTCTCGCCACTGCTATTCTCAGGCCCATTTTACCATAGTTTCCCTTTCGATCCAAATTGCCATAAACCCCTTTTCATGCTATAATAACCATGGTTCCGATAGTCGTACAAAGGCTGCGATGGAGAGGAGTAAGCGGAGGGAGTCTGCCAGGGAGGTAGGGTCGGCGACTGGGAGCCTTGCTCAGAGGAAGCCCGCTAAAGTTCGCTCCTGAGCTGATTCCTGAACAGGGCATGGCCTTAAGTAGGGGACTCCGCAGGCCCAGCGTTAACGGGGCAGCCAATCGTCGTTGGCAGATGACCGATGACAGATGGCCACTGGTGGAGGACGTATCTGTCATCTGCTATCAGCTAAAAGACTGTTGGTGGAAATGAGTGGGTCGGCATGGGCCGGCCAAGCGGGGGTGGTACCGCGGGAGTGACAGTGAACCTTTGGCTCTCGTCCCTTGGGGCGGGGGCTTTTTGGTTAGGTGTTAGCACTTTTCTCAGCCAAAGGCAACTACAATGCCCTTGAGCTCATTGATGGAGATTACCGATCATGCGCTTATTCAAGACTCGCACCGACTTTACCTTTTCGGGGCGGGGAAGCCCGCCACATTCGGATTACATCACATCCTGCCTTGAAAGGAGTAAAGTATTATGTTGAAACAACTGGACGAAATACAAGAGCAAGCCCTGGCTGCATTGGAAGCTGTGCCTGACCTGGCAGAGTTGGAAGCTTGGCGCATCAAACACCAAGGCAAAAAAAGCACCCTGAACCAAATTCTGCGCGACGTAGGCAAGCTGCCCCGCGAGGAGCGGCCGGCTGTGGGCAAGCGAGGAAACGAGGTCAAGGTAGCCCTGGAAGCGGCTTATGAGGCCAAGAAGCAAGCCCTTGAACGGGGAGAGCTGGCGGAGTTGTTGGAAAAAGACCGCATTGACGTGACCCTGCCTGGCCGGCCGGCTCCCCTGGGGCGGATACACATCAGCACCAAGACCCTGCGCGAGATATATGCTATCTTTGCCCAGATGGGCTTCCAGGTCTACACTGCCCGTGATGTGGAGCTAGACCTCTACAACTTTGAGTTGCTGAACATGCCACCCGGCCACCCGGCCCGCGATATGTGGGACACTTTCTACACCACCCGCGAGGATGTAGTGCTGCGCACTCACACCTCTCCCGGCCAGATTCATGCTATGCGAGAGTATTGCCCGGAGCCCATCCGCGTTATCCTGCCCGGCAAGTGCTATCGCTACGAGCAGGTCACGGCCCGTTCCGAGTTCATGTTCTACCAGGTGGAGGGACTGGCTGTGGGCAAGCGCATCACCATGACCGACCTCAAAGGGGTGATGGCCGAGTTCGCCCGTCAGATGTTCGGCGCTGACCGCCGGATGCGCTTCCGCGCCAGCTATTTCCCCTTCACCGAGCCCAGCGTCGAGGTGGATATGGACTGCATCATCTGCAGTGGTGAGGGCTGCCGCGTATGCAAGTACACCGGCTGGCTGGAGATAGCCGGCGCGGGCATGGTCCATCCCATCGTGCTCCAAAATGGCGGCTACGATCCGGCGGTCTACAGCGGTTTCGCCTTTGGCATGGGCCCCGAACGGATCGCCATGCTCAAGCATGACATTGACGACATCAGGTACTTCTTCAGCAACGACTTGCGGTTTTTGGGGCAGTTCTAGGTCAACACCATTGACCCATCTACCCCATTCACATAGGAGAAACGATCATGAGAGTACCCCTAAGTTGGTTGAAAGAATATGTTGACATCACATTGCCAGTGGAAGAACTGGCCGAACGGATGACTTTGGCCGGGTTAGAGGTAGCGGCCATTGAGCATGTTCAGGTGCCTGAGGACCGGCCAGCCTGGGACCCGGATAAAATCGTCGTAGCAGAGATAGTGGAAGTGCGCCCCCATCCCAACGCCGATCGCTTGACCCTGGCCGTAGTGGACTATGGAGGCGACGAACCCGAGACGGTGGTCACCGGCGCGCCTAACATCAAAGTGGGTGATGCGGGCCTGAAAGCCCCCTTCGCCCGGCGCAAGGCCCGACTCTACGACGGCCACGTGGATGATTGGAAGCTCCACACCCTCAAGCCGAGCAAAATCCGTGGGATACGGTCCGAGGCCATGGTCTGCTCAGAGAAGGAGCTCGGCCTGCGAGACTCCCACGAGGAAGTCCTGCTGCTGCCCCACGACGCACCGGTGGGCGTGCCTCTGGCGGACTACCTGGACCTGTCCAGTATCCCCACCCACGACGTCGTCCTCGACCTGGACCTGACGCCCAACCTGGCGCGGTGCCTGTCCATTATCGGCGTGGCGCGGGAGGTGGCCGCCCTGACGGGGCAGCAGTTGCGGCTGGCAGAGCCTCGAATGTTGGCCGAGGGCCTGCCCATCGAAGGCCAGGTCGAAATCGAAATCGCTGATCCTGACCTTTGCTCCCGCTACTCAGCGACCCTGATCCGGGGGGTAAAGATCGGCCCCTCGCCCTACTGGATGCAGCGACGGCTGACCCTGGCCGGGATGCGCCCCATCAGCAACATTGTTGACATTACCAACTATGTCATGTTAGAATGGGGGCAGCCCCTCCATGCCTTCGATTACCACATACTGCGGGGGCTTACCGACGATGGGCCGCCTGTGATCATTGTCCGGCGGGCACAGCCGGGGGAGATCATGACCACCCTGGATGGCGTCGAGCGCACCCTCACTCCCGACATACTGCTCATCACCGATCCTGGAGGCCCCGTCGCCATCGCCGGGGTGATGGGCGGCTTCGAGAGCGAGGTGACCCTGGAGACAACGGACATCCTGCTCGAGTCGGCTAACTTTGACAACATCTCGAACCGCCGCACTTCTCAGGCCCTAAAGCTGCCCAGCGAGGCCAGCCAGCGCTTCGGCAGAGGGATTGCAGCCAGCCTGACCATCCCCGCCGTTACGCGGGCCACAGAGCTGATGCGCCAGTTGACCGGAGGTGTCATCGCCCAGGGCATCGCCGACGCCTACCCCATACCTCAGGAGGCGGTGACGGTAGAGATCACCCCGGCCGAGGTGGAGCGGATCATGGGCGTTGCCGTCGAACGCGATGAGATCGTGCGAATCCTCGAATCTCTAGAGTTTAAAGTTCGAGGGGTGGAAGGCGATGAGGCTCGTTTACTCGTTACCGTGCCTGACCACCGTCTGGACGCAGAGTTCCCGGCCGACCTCACCGAGGAAATCGCCCGCGTCTACGGCTACGACAAGATCCCCACCACCCTGATGAGCGATGAGCTGCCGCCCCAGCGTCAGAACCTTGCTTTGGAAGGGGAAGAATGGGTGCGCGACATCCTGGCTGGCTGTGGACTGACGGAGGTCATCACCTACTCGCTGACCAACTTGGAGAGTGTGGGCAAGTTGGGCCTGGATGAAGCGGAACTGCGGGAGGAGAACTATATCCGCCTGGCCAACCCCCTCACCAGCGAGCGGGAGTACATGCGCCGCACCCTGATGAACCATCTCCTGGAGACCCTACGCGACAACCTGCGGTTCACCGATCGAGTGGCCATCTTCGAGGTTGCCCAGGTTTACCTGCCGAAAGAAGGTGAGCCTCTGCCCGCCGAGCCACGACGCCTGGGGATCGTCATGAGCGGGCCCCGACTGGCCCGGTCGTGGCTGGCGGCTTTGGCGGAACCGATGGACTTTTACAATCTCAAAGGCGTGGTCGAGATTCTGCTAACCCGCCTGGGCATCGCTGGATGCACCTTCGAACCGGCCAAGCACCCCACTTTCCATCCAGGCCGGACGGCAGAATTGCGGCTATCGGCTGCGAGCGATAAGCCGTTGGCCATCCTGGGTGAGGTGCATCCTCTGGCACGTGAGGCTTTCGACCTGCCAGACCAGCCTGTCTGCCTGGCCGAGTTCGACCTGGAGGCACTTTTGGCACAGGCCGAGGCCATGCGGCCCATGCAGTCTATCTCACGCTTCCCGCCTGTGATCGAGGACTTGGCCATCGTCGTCGCTGAGGAAGTGCCAGCCAAAAGGGTGCAAGATGTGATCGCCCGGGCCGGAGGCGAGCTCCTGACCCAGGTGACCCTCTTCGACGTCTGGCGGGGTGGGCAGATCCCCGCCGGCAAGAAGAGCCTGGCCTATGCGTTAACGTATCAGGGCCAAGATCACACCCTGGGACCTGACGAAGTCAACAAGGTGCGGGAGCACATCTTGCAACAGTTGGCAGAAGAGTTGGGGGCAGAGTTGCGAGCCTAAAAACCTGTCGTAAGCGTCCAGACCCCCGAGGCTTCGTCGTGAGCCTGTCCTGAGCATAGTCGAAGGGCTCAGCCGAACGGTTTTGAACGCAGATTCGGGCAGATTGTGGCAAAAAAGCTGATTGGAAGCCGCACCTGTACCGCAACAGTGGTAAACGAGCATGACAAGGAAACCTCGGAGGTCTCTAGAAGAGTTCTACCTGATCACCTGAACGCATACAACCTCTCAGCTAATAAGAAAGGAGATCGTTAGAAATGAACTGGCTCGACCTTTTGTTGTTTCTCATTGTGATTGGAACGATGTTGTGGGGAATGTTCCGGGGTGCGGTGCGACAACTCATCGGCCTGTTTGGCCTCTACGTGGCCGTTGTGGCTTCCCTGTGGCTTTACCCGAGCCTTGCCATTCTCGTCGGCGCACTCATGCCCAAGCTCTCAGAGAGCGGGCGAGAAACCATAGCCTTTCTCTTTCTGTTCATCCTCATATCGAATATTGTCAGCGCCATGATGCGCTCGGTCTTTGTGACCCCGCCTGAGGAGCGCAAGCGCAGGAAACCCCGAGAGCAAGAGGGTATAACAGATGCAGTGGCCAAAACCAGTATGCGTTTCATTTTCGCACCGCTGAACCTTCTGGGTGGAATGGTCTTTGCTCTCATCTCGGCCTGTGTCTGGATCAGCCTGGTAACGGCCCTGCTGCGCTACTCGCTCGTGGTGCCCTGGCTGGCTTACGATGGGATTCGGGCGTTCCTGCTGGATGGGCTTGTCCAATCCAGATCAATGGTTCTGTTCGACCAGGTCCTTTACATCGCCTATACCTCGGTAAGGCCCTTTGTACCCCGCACGGTAGGGGGCGAGTTGCCGGCCATCTTCTCCGGTCAACTCTAAGGACTGTTACCAACAGTGGGGCCCTGTGGACGAGAGATATCTCCAAACCCTGGAATTTCCCAAGATCCTGGAGCGGTTGAGCCGGCACACTGCTTTCTCCGCTGGCAGGAATCTGGCCCTGGCTCTCAAACCCTCCCCTGACCTGGAGGAAGCCCAGCGACACCAAAGGGAGACCAGCGAAGCCAGGAAGCTCCTCGAAGTCAAAACTGACCTCTCTCTGGGTGGGGTGCGGGATGTGCGCCCTTTGCTCAAGAGCGCTGGCCTCAGGGCTATCCTTTTGCCGACCGAGCTACTGGACATCCGCACTACCCTCATCAGCGGACGGACTCTGAAACGGACCATCACCCGCCTGGCGGCCCAGTTCCCCCTGCTGGCGGCCGAGGCCAGTGGCATCGAGGAGTGCGCCCACGTGGTGGCCGAAATCGGCCGCTGCATCAACGACCGGGGCGAAGTGGTGGACACAGCCAGCCAGGCCCTGGCTCGCATCCGGCGTGAGATCAGGGAAGCCCACGAACACTTGCTGGACAAGCTCAACAGGATCGTTGCCTCCCCCGCCAATGCCTCTTTCTTGCAGGAGCTCCTCGTCACCCAGCGGGGTGGGCGCTATGTCATCCCCCTCAAGGCTGACTTTAAAGGGCGTATCCCCGGCGTCGTGCACGACCAATCGGCCAGCGGAGCCACCCTCTTCATCGAGCCTCTGACTACCGTTGAACTGAACAACCGCTGGCGTGAGCTACAATTGGAAGAAGAGAGGGAAGTCCAGCGCATCCTGGCTGACCTTTCGGCCTTGGTGGCTGATGAGGGGGCTTTCATCGAGTGCACTGTCCAAGTTCTGGCCGAGCTGGATCTGGCCTTTGCCAAAGCCAGGTACGCCGATGAAATCCAAGGCGTCGAACCGCAATTGGTTCCTTTCAAGGGCTCGGTCGGAGACCTTCGCCCATCGGGAGCCAAAAGGCAAAAGGCGGCGTCCAGCGTCCAGCATCCCGGGTCTACCATTCAGTTGCAGAAGGCCCGCCATCCCCTCCTCGACCCGTCTACGGTGGTGCCCATTGACGTCCACCTGGACGACAGCTACTTTATCCTGGTCATCACCGGCCCCAACACCGGGGGCAAGACCGTCTCTCTCAAGACGGTGGGACTGCTGGGCTTGATGGCCCAGGCTGGCTTGCACATTCCCGCCGAGGAAGGCTCTGCCTTGTCCGTTTTCAGCGGCATCTACGCTGACATCGGTGACGAGCAATCCATCGAACAGAACCTCTCCACCTTCTCCTCCCACACGACCAACATCATCAACATCCTGGGAAAAGCCAACAGCCATTCCCTCATCCTCCTGGATGAACTGGGGGCTGGCACCGACCCCAGCGAAGGTTCGGCCCTGGCGCGGGCTATCCTCTCGCGTCTTCTACGGCAGCGCATCACTACTTTGGTCGCTACCCACTACCCGGAACTCAAGGCCTACGCCCATGCTACACCGGGGGTGGAGAACGCCAGCGTGGAATTCGACCTGGAGACTCTGACTCCTACTTACGAGCTGAGCATCGGTCTGCCTGGCCGCAGCAACGCCTTTGCCATCGCCTCGCGCCTGGGGCTGGCAGCAGGCATCGTGGAGGAAGCCAGGGGCCTGATCTCACCGAAAGTCCTAGAGACCGAAGCACTATTGGCCGAGATCAAACAAGCTCGGGAGGACACTTTAGCTGCCCGCCAGGCGGTCGAGGAAGCCCAGCGTGAGGCTCAGGCTCTGGAAGAGGAGCTGAGAGCCCGCCTGGACCGTATTGAGGAGGAGCGGAAGGAGATTTTGAACGCGGCCAGAGAGGAGGCCCGCCAGGAATTGGCCGCTCTCAAAGGGGAGATAAGGAAGATAAAGGCTAACCTGACTCCATCCTCCATCCTCCATCCTCCATCCTCCACAGGTGAGATTCCTGAGCAGCAGCCGCTGGCCCAGGCGGTAGAGAGGCTGGCGGAACTGGAGCGGAGCGTGGCACCCCTGGAGCCAGCCGTGCGGCCCCTTCCAAAGATCAGCGAACCGTTGTCTGTAGGGGACGTCGTTTGGGTAGAGGGTCTGCGAGCCAACGGTGAGGTCATCGAGTTGGATGGAGGTGAGGCCGAGGTGCGGGTCGGTCGCTTCCGGGTAAAGGCCAGGCTGGAGGAACTGGAGAAGAGAGCGGTTGGCGACAAGCCGCCCCCGGCCAGGGAAGGGGTTCCGATTCTTGACGTGCAGCATCCCTCTCCGGGCATCGAGCTGAACTTGCGGGGGCTGCGGGTGGAGGAGGCCATCCCCCGTCTGGAAAAGTACCTGAACGATGCCTACCTGGCCGGTCTGCCTTCGGTGCGCATCATCCACGGCAAAGGGACGGGGGCTCTGCGCCGCGCCGTGCGGGAGCAATTGGAGGGGCACCCGCTGGTAGCCTCTTACCGTCCGGGCGACCACCACGAGGGCGGCGATGGGGTGACGGTAGCTGAGTTGGTTAGCCGATGAAACAATATTACAGATTTACGCAGCTTTGCCGTTTGACTGGCTGTGTGATATAATAGCATCCAGGATTAACCGATGCTTCACCATCGTTGCTCACACCGCAGCAGATAGTCAAGGTTGGAGGTGAGAGTATCAGGGAAGGTTTAGCGGCCTGAATCACGCCGAAAAAGTCGATTCCGCTTTTGGGCAGTGGTCC
>SOHZ01000183.1 GCA_004377365.1 Anaerolineales bacterium
GAATACTTGCCAATTGTGGCCCCCCTGGGCCCTTGTAGGGAAATCGGTGTGTCAGATTAATCAGCACGTCACTCTCGCCCCGTATCCGCTCAACAACCTCCCGAAACAACTTAACCCTGGAATCGGGCCGCCCTGTCTCTGGGTCCCGAACGTGAATGTGGGCTATCGCCGCACCAGCACGCCAACACTCAATGGCCGATTGCGCAATCTCCGCAGGCGAATAAGGCACAGCTGGATTCATCTCTCTAGTCGGTGCCGAACCTGTCACTGCTGCTGTGACAATCACTTTATTCACCCTGTGTCACCTCCCAAGAGAGCAGTACATTTGGCCATCTTCAATGTGCCAGTGCTTTGGCAGCCTAATGGCGCGCGAGATGAGCGGAATCCCGCACAAGCTCTGCAGTATGTCACAACTCTACCTGATGAATCATCTTAAAGCTCGCCAGTCTGGTGCTGGCTGCGCAATACTTTCTTGTCAATCTTGCCCACGCTGGTCCTGGGCAATTCCTCAACGAAAACATAATGCTCAGGCACCGCCCATTTCGCGATCACGCCATCGGCCACGGATTTCTGTAGGTGTTCTTGCATTGCCTCAGCCGTGATCCGCTCCTCGGCCCCCTCCACGGGAACGATGATGGCCAGGGGGCGCTCGTCCCACTTCTCGTCGGGTATACCAATCACCGCCGCTTCCAGTACGTCTTCATGCAGGCTGAGCAGATTCTCCAGTTCCAGGGAGACGATCCATTCGCCGCCGCTCTTGATGACGTCCTTTATGCGGTCCACAATCTGGAAGTAGCCATACTCGTCCACGTTGGCCACATCGCCGGTATGCATCCACCCCCCGGCCCACAGTTCCTCCGTGCGCTCGGGGTCCTTGTAGTAGCCCGGGGTCAACCAGGGAGAGCGCACCACAATCTCGCCGGTCTCCGTCCCGTCCGGGGCCACGTCTTTGCCATCGGGCCCCACCACGCGTATTTGGACGAGCGGCATGACAAACCCCGTCTTGACCATCCAGTCCAACTGCCTGTCCTCGTCCCACTCCTCTTCCATAAATGGCTTGAGGTTGGAAATCGTGAGGAGCGGGCAGCTCTCAGAAAGGCCGTAACCGCCAGTGATCTTGATGCCCAGTTCCCTCGCTGCCATAGCCAGTCCTTTGGTCAGCCGCGCGCCGCCGGTGACCACCCTCCAATGGCTCAGGTCTGAACCCTTCGCTTCCGCAGCGGTGATGACCATCTGGAGAATGGTGGGGACGCAGTGGCTGAAGGTTGCCTTCTCCTCCACGATCAGTCGGAGGAGCATCTCTGGATCGTATCTGCCAGGGTAAACCTGCTTGAGTCCATAGACAGTGGCCCAATATGGCACCCCCCAGGCGTGAACGTGGAACATGGGTGTGAGCGGCATATAGACTTCGTGTTTGCCCATAGGACCATAGTTACAGATGTCCGGCAAGGATCCCCACCCGGCAAAGGTATGCAGCACCAGTTGCCGGTGTGTGAAGTAGACGCCTTTGGGCTTGCCAGTCGTGCCAGTGGTGTAGGACAACGTGGCCTGCGTGTTCTCGTCCAGATCAGGCAGTGCGTCGAGAGGGGAGGCACCCACCAGAAATTCCTCGTACTCTGCGTCTACCCCCTTCGACAGGCTCAGGGCAGGCTCCTTGATGTCCGGCTTCTCTTTGTCGGTGATCAGGATGTAATTACGGATAGATGGAAGTCGGGGGCGCACTTGTTCCACCAGGGCAAAAAAGTCCTCGTGGAAGATGAGCACCTCGTCCTCCGCGTGCTCCATCGTGTAGACCAGGTTCTCCGGAGACAGGCGGGGGTTGATGGTGTGAAGCACGGCGCCGATGCCGGGGATACCAAAGTACATCTCCAGATAACGGTGGCTGTCCCACTCGAGCACGCCGACCTTGGTGCCTTCCTTGACCCCCATTTGTTTGAGGGCAGAGGTCAGTCTGAGGACCCTATTGTACATATCTGTGTAGGTGTAGCGTACTTGGTCCCGGTAGACGATCTCCTGGCTGGGGGCCCACGCTACGCCGTGCTCAAGCAGGTATTTGAGCAAGAGTTGAAAATCATAAGCGACCATCTTGCATCCCTCCCGGTTGCTTACTTCTTTCTCGGTTTCTGGGGTTAGAACCTTACCATGTTTTCAGAGGCATGGCTGCCTCATGGTTGTCAATGCGTATGAAATAGACCCAAACGTCCGGGTGTTCGGCGAAAGCGGCTTCGTTGGCCTGACCCAGGGTCTGGCCCACAAAGTAGTCGCCGCTCTCCGGCTCGATGGCTACCAGGCCCTCTTTGCCCTCCAGTTCAGCCTTGATCTTCTCATACACCTCTTTGGCCTTGGCGGCGAACGCTTCCCTGGTAGCCTTGTCCCTGTACATATCCATAACTGATGACATAACAAGCCTCCTGTTACTTTCTCTCTAGAATGATCGTGCCGCCCAGCCCGCCCCCGACGCAAGCCGTGGCCAGCCCCAACGAGGCGTCCTGCTTGATCATCTCGTACATCAGGGTGACCACGATGCGCGTGCCGGTGCAGCCTACAGGGTGCCCCAGGGCGATAGCCCCGCCATTGGGATTGACCTTGTCCCAGTCCCAGCTGTCCTTCTCCAGCTCGATGCCCACAGCCAGGCTCTGAGAGGCAAAGGCTTCGTTGAGCTCGATGATGTCAATGTCCATCAACTGGAGGCCCGCCCGCTCCAGAGCCAATGGTACGGACCTGGTGGGACCGATGCCCATGATCTCTGGCGGCACTGCGCCGTAGGCATAGCTGCGGATGGTAGCCATGGGCTCCATCCCCAGCTCGTCGGCCTTTTCTTTGGTCATCACAATCACTGCCGCCGCGCCATCGGAGATGGGACAGGCGTTGGCGGGCGTGACTGTGCCACCTTTCTTGAAGACGGTGGGGTAGAGAGCCGCCTTCTGGGCAGAGAGGCCAGGGTTGATGCACTCGTCCTGGATGATCTCCTCGCGCGCCACCTCCTGACCCGCTACTTTCTTGACCACCGGTACGGGCACGATCTCGTCGCGGAACTTGCCCATGCGGGTGGCCCGGAAGGCTTTCTTGTGGGAATTGATGGCAAACTGATCCTGCTCCTCGCGGCTAAAGCCGTACAGCATGGCCACGTTCTCGGCCGTGTTGCCCATGACCATGCCGCAGACGCCATCGGTCAGGGCTTCCCAGAGCGTGTCAATGAACTCGGTGCTGCGCAGCCTCAGGCCCCAGCGTGCCCCACGCACGGCATAGGGCGCGCTGCTCATGCTCTCCGTGCCTGCAGAGAGCAAGACCTCGCCGTCGCCAGCCTTGATGGCCTGACAGGCGTTGGTAATGGACACCATACCCGAAACGCAGTTGCGCTGCACAGAGTAGGCGGGCACGTGGGTAGGTATCCCCGCCATCAGGGCCGACACGCGGCCCATGTTCATAGAGTCGGAATACTGGCCGCAGCAGCCCAGGATCACATCGTCAAGGAGATGAGGGTCAATGCCCGTGCGTTTGATGACTTCCTCCATCACGATTCTGGCCAGTTCTTGGGCAGGCAGGTTGCGAAAAGCTCCCCCGTAGCTGCCGATAGGAGTCCGTACCCCTCCTACAATTACGACTTCTTTCATAGCACTCTCCTTATCTCCGAGTCCCTAGTCAACAAGAGCCTGATAAACGAGCACCTTGAATTCATTTCTAATCGGGTAGTATCGAGACGGCACAAGCTGGGTCAGCAGTAGGCCAATCAGTTTCTCTTTTGGATCAACAAAGAAACTGGTGCTCGCAGCCCCGCCCCATCCGAACTCACCCTCTGATCCCAGCCGACCGGCCTGAGCGAGATTCACGAGGACACGAAATCCCAGGCCAAAGCTGCATCCGTGCAGGGTATGAGGTTGAACCTGGATGGGGATTAATTCATCTGGCAGATGGTTGATTGTCATCAATTCCACCGTCTTGCGACCCAGCAGGCGAGTCCCATCCAGTTCACCACCATTGAGCAGCATTTGGGCGAAACGCATGTAATCGGATGCGGTGGAGACAAGTCCTACACCGCCAGACAGAAAGCGCGTCGGCTTGGAATACGGGCTTGTCGCCGGCGCGTCAAGGAGTTCAATGCCGCCGTTTTCCGTAGGAGCCTGCCCTGAGCCTGTCCTGAGCCCCTCGGCTTCGCTCGGGGTAAACTCCGTCGAAGGGCCTGTCGAAGGGCCGTACTCTGCGGCAAAGCGATCAAGTTTCGCCTCGGGCACGTAAAAGTCAGTATCCTCCATACCCAACGGCTTGAGTACCTTTTCTTCAAAAAACACGGCCAATGACATTCCGGAAATCACTTCAACCAGATAGCCGAGCACATCGGTGGCCATGCTATAGCGCCAGGCGGTGCCAGGTTGGTGTACCAGAGGCAATTTGACGATTTCGTGAACTACCTCCTCAGCAGTCCTGTCGGGTTGATGGAGGTCTGCTTCCAGGTACATCGCATCTACGGGCGAGTCTTCGAAGAAATCATAAGTGAGACCCGCCGTGTGCGTCAGAAGATGCCATATCGTTATCTCCCGTTCCAGTTCAGCTACTTCAAAGCCCTCTTCGGCAGCACCCGCAAAGACCTTGACGTCAGCGAACTCGGGAATGAACTTGGAAACAGGATCATTTAACTGAAATTGCCCTTCCTCGTAGAGCATCATCAACGCCACGCTGGCGATTGGCTTGGTCATGGAGTAAATGCGGAAAATTGTGTCGAATTGCATCGGTTTGGCTGCTTCGAGATCCATCATGCCGAAACGTTCAAGGTAAGCCACTTTTCCGCAGCGCGCCACCATAGCGATCGTGCCCGCGAGCTTGTTTTGGTCTATGTAGCCCTGCATCCACGTGCCAATTCGGCTCAATCTGCTGGCTGAGAAACCCACTTCTTCTGGTGTGACGGTATTCATACTTCCTCTCACTAACCTATTGGATGATAACTGTGCCGTCTTCTTGTATCACAATCCGGTCGCCGTCCTTGACGGACTCCAGGAACTCGCCGCCCAGTTGGTCTACGGTGACTATTCGTTTACCGGCCCACACGTCAGCCACAACCAGTCCGCCGGCAGCCAGAGAATCAATCTTTTGAGAGAACAACATAGCTTTAGGGGCGATACCCATTCGGGCCACTCTTTGCCACACTGCCCCGGCTGAAGTCGAACCAGTGGTTTTCGGAAGACATAAGATTTTATCGGTCAGCTTCTTTCCATAGAGTTCCTGATTGCTACTGTCAGCGCATTGCGCCGCCTCTACCTGGGTATGGATGCTCGTGTAGAAGCTGGCATAGGTATTGAATCCCACGTGAGTCACCAGGGCCTCACCTTCCAGATTACCTGGAAGAATTGCTCTTCCCTTGAACGATCTGCTCACTTCAGCTTCCCCCTTTTTCCCTTTAGAGGTTGCATCTAGGCAGGGCCAACCTCGAAGACTTGCACCGCCTCCCGCATCATGGCTATGACGTCCACCTCGAACGGGCAGCGCTCCACACAATCGCCACACTCCACACAGTCGGCAGCGTTGGCAGGCAGCCCGTCGTAGTCAGCCCACAGCTCGGTCAACGACCGCCTACTAAGTGGTCGAGCACCGTGACCAACTGGATCTGCCTCGTAGTCGGCCCGCAGGGCGTTGGTCGACTGCCGCTGTGCCTCGTCGAGCAAGCTAAGGGTCTTCCCAATGTCGATCTCCAATGGACAGGGCAGACAATGGTTGCAGTAGACACATTGTCCGGACGTCGAATCCTTGAAAGCAGGAAAGGCCGCGGAGAAATCCTTCTCTTCCTCCGAGGCATGCCGGTAGGCCAAAGCCTCAGCTAACTCATTAAGGTTCTTGCAGCCAGGTACAGTGGTTGAGATGCCTACTTGTGAAAGGACGTAAGACAGACACTGCACGGGGGTGAGAGTCACTGCCTTCTCGAAGCGGGTCGGCGCGCCCCTCATCTGCGTGCGGCCCATCTGATAAGGCTCTGCGTAGATGATGTGCTCCTTCCGCAGTAGATTCCCACCGGCATACGGCTTCATGGCCACCAGGCCAACATTGTGGGCCACACAGGCATCCTGTAAGCCCCCCCTGCCAGGCACAGCGTGGCTGGCAAGACTGACGGGGAACATAAGTACGTCGATATACCCGCTCTCGACGGCTTGCAGGGCGACCGCCGCATTGTGACCACTGAGCCCAATGAAGTGCGCCTTGCCCTCCTGCTGGAGGCGACGAGCCAGGTCCAGTAGCCCCCTTGGTTCCGTCAACCGTTCCCAGTCTTCCCGGCTGTTGTTGTTGTGCAAGAAAAGGACATCCACATAGTCAGTGCTATAGCGTCGGAGGTAGTCGAGGAAAAAGTCTTCACTGACTTGAGGGTCGCGTGTCACTGCATACTGCCCACCTCGCTCGATGCATCCCAGATGTGCCGTGAGCAGGACTTGCTCACGGCGTCCGGCGAAGGCCGCTCCCATAGTGTCGCGGGAGGCCGGGTCTGGCCCGACCAAATCAAAGTAGTTGATGCCCTGAGCGATCGCTTTGTGGACCACAGCGAGGACTGTATCCTGTGGCTGCTCCATTAGATACTCCGTGCCTAGCCCGATTGCGCTGACATCCAGGCCAGTTCTTCCCAACTTACGGTATTCCATCGGTTTTGCCCCCCTTTCCATGACAGTATACTGCGGGTTTCCTGTCCAGTTTCTGGGGTCACTACACTGATTGCCGCCGCATCGTCCAACTTAGCCGTCAGGTTGTGCACTAAGAAACGCCCAAAACGTGTCCATTTATTGGGTGCAGTACACATCTACCATCGTTTCTTCAAAGATCGAATGTCCCATCTATCATCCCTCTTCAAGTGGAAAAAAGAGTCTTGCCTTCAAGTCCCGCCGCCCAACTCTCCGCTTACCAAAACCTCAACCAGTTCCTCGTCGGGGAAGAATCTGGCCGTAGTATAGGCCCTCAGTTTGTTAGAGTTGGTGATGATCGCCTCCCCGGCGCTCACTCCACCCTCAAAGAGGGTCTCAGCGCAGGTTACGCTGAGCTTGACTCCTGCACACTCTAACTGCTGATAGGCCTTCACGTCGGCCTTGAACTTTTGCAGTACCTGTGGGGCGGCACAGATAATGGTCTCAACCGCCAGTTGACTCTGGCTCCTGGCCTGCAAGGCGCTATGGATCTTGTTCGTCCACCAATACAACTGCCGCAAGCTCAGGTGGGGACAGCCAATGTAGCACTTTTCGGGTTTGGCCTCTTTGTCTGCCCACATGACAGGATAGGAGGCCCTCAGGTCTTGGAGCTCCTGGTCATCTATGACGTAGGTCGCGTGGTCCGGGACTAACAGGTCGGTGCCCTGGTCTACAGCTTCAGGCATGATGTTCTCTACGTGGTAAAGTCCGACCGCCCCGTAGGTGGCACAGGCCGCGCCCATCTCCTGGAGATAATCGAGGGTCTCTTCGCTCAGCCCAGCGCCCAGAAAGCGGTCGAGCCCCACGATGAAAGGCACGTCCTCTATAACCCTCTTGCCTATGGCAGCCCCCAGCAACTGTGGGTGTGGCAATTTGGCAGTTCTTACCTCTATCAGCCAGGTAGCTCGCCGGCCCTCGTCGGTCAAGAGGCTGGCCAAAGGGGTTTTGCCAACGATGTTAGACAAGAGGTCCATGATCGCCCCATTGCGGTTGGTTCTCGCACCTAGAACCGAATTGGCGAAAACCGCACACGCGGACTCTGACCAAGCCAGGATGGTGCCTCTCTTGGGTATGTTGCCCACTTCGGGCAGGTAGGGATTGCAGGTGTAGGCGTCTGTATCGCGGAGCCCCAGTTGCAGCATTCTCTCATCATAACGCGCCTGGTCTCGGTACATCTGTTCCAAGGCTCGCTCCTGTTCCGGACTCAAGCCCAGGTTCTCGAAATCCAGTGGAGCTTTCGGATCCAGGGTAAAGGGGTATTTGGTCTTGAGACCGGCCGCCACCAACTCGTCGAGCATCTCCAAGGGCGGCGCAATACCGGGGGTGGCCCAGGGTATGACAAAGTGGCCTTCCCCTTCAATGTCTACCAGTCGTTCTGCACCCAAGGCTTCGCCGTAGAGCACCACGGTTACCATGACCTTCTGCATGGTTGGCCCCTGCTTGCCTCGCAGAATGTCCCGTTCTTCCTGGGTAAGTCTGATTTTCAGATTCTCAAGATTGGTCATCTTGCTAGATTGAAATGAGGAACACAGATTCAGAGGTTCCTTAGCCTGGGGTCGAGGGCATCGCGGAGGCCGTCACCGAACAGGTTGAAACCCAGCACGGTCAGCATAATAGCTATTCCCGGGAAAATGGTCTCCCAAGGAGCCAGTCTCATATGCGCGCGACCGGCGGAGAGTATAGAGCCCCAACTGGGAATTGGAGGCTGCGCGCCCATGCCCAGAAAACTCAAGGTCGCTTCGATCAGGATAGCGTCGGCCATCATCAGAGTGGACATGATGATGACAGGGGCCAGGATATTGGGCAGGATGTGGCGGAACATGATCCGCAAATCACTGGCGCCGATGGCATGGGCAGCGGTGACAAACTCCCACTCGCGCAACGAGAGTACTTGACCGCGCACCACGCGCGCGTATCCTCCCCAGTAGCCCAGCCCAACGGCGATCATCACGTTGGTCAGACTGCGGCCCAACACAGCGACGAGAAAGAGGGCAAATAGAACAGTGGGGAAGGCCCAACTAACATCTACCATGCCCTGGATAAGATAGTCAATTCTGCCGCCAAAATAGCCGGCGATGGCGCCCAGGCTGATACCGATCAGCGCAGAGATAACCGTGGCGATAACGCCGACTTGCAGGGAGATTCGTGATCCATGAATGATGCGACTGAGCATATCGCGGCCAAACTCGTCAGTGCCCAGGGGGAATTCCCCGCCTGGCGCGAGCAAGCCTTTGCGCAGGTCTTGGTCGTCAATCCCTTGAGAGGCGACAAAATCGGCCGTCAGAGCCGTGAGCAGCAGCAACACGATCAGCCCCAGGCCGATCATCGCACCAGGACTGCGGCGTAGGCGGGCCCACGTGCTGACTCTTTTTCCACGACGTGGTTCCTCTTCTAATCTTAAAGTGGATAATACCTTAGGGGCTTCTTGCGCTTCTTCCATAAGACACCTCGGTCGAGAGAACTTGTTGCACCTACTTGTGGCGGATCCGTGGATCTACAATCACGTAAGCGACATCGGCGATGATGTTGGCCAGGATGATGGCCAGGGCCAAGACAAACATGCTTCCCTGCAACACTGGAAAATCACGGGAGTAGATGGCGCGCAGCATCATATCTCCGATACCCGGCCGGGCAAAGACGTGCTCTATGACGACGGACCCACCCACGATGTAGCCTAGATCGAGGCCCATCAGGGAGATGATGGGAATCAGGGCATTTCGCAGCGCATGACGAAGCACCACCGCTCTTTCCGCCAGTCCCTTGGCCCGCGCAGTGCGGATGTAATCCTGGCCAACAACCTCCAGCAGGCTGGAGCGGGTGATGCGCGCCATCCGGCCCACGCGGGGCAGCCCCAGGGCCAGGGCCGGCAAGACCAGGTGCTTGAGGCTAGCGTGCCCGGTAGGCGGAAACCACCTGAAGTGTACCGCAAAGGTAAAGATCAGAATCAGCCCCAGCCAAAAGCCGGGCATCGAGACTCCGATCAGTGCCACTACCATAGAGGACCAGTCAAGAAACGAGTTGCGGTTCAGGGCGGCGATGGCACCCAGGGGGATGGACAGCAGGTAAGCGAGAGCCAAAGACGCCACGCCCAACTCCACCGTGACCGGCAGCTTCTCCAGGATCAACTCCGAGACCTCCCGCCGGCTTAGGATCGATCGGCCGAGGTCTCCCCGCAGAACGTTACTCATGTATATGACAAACTGGACCGGCAACGGCTTGTCCAGCCCCAGTTTGGCCCGAACGGCGTCCCGGGTTTCCTGAGGCGCAATCGGTGGCACCAACATCATCACCGGGTCACCACCAGCGAGATGTAGCCCCGAGAACACCAGAAGCGCCGTCAGCAGGAGGACGGGTATGGCAAGCAAGAAACGTTTGATTAGATAAGTTGTCATCGCTAGCTCCCTTTCGACAGCCCTTCGACGGGGTTTATCCTGAGCATAGTCGAAGGGCTCAGGACAAGGCTCAGGGCAGGCCCTAGTTGCAGGCGTTTTCCATCAAATCGCGTTACTACTCAGCCACCGTCATTCCGAGTGACCGAAAGGAGCGCAGCGACTGAAGGGAGTCGAGGAATCTCCATGCCGAGGCTACTTTTGCCATTGCAAGCGGAGATTCCTCGACTCGCTACGCTCGCTCGGAATGACACATCATGAGGAGCCCGAGTTGTCACCTCTACTACTGTACATGGTAAGCGTTCAGAGGGATGGTTGCGGAGAGTGTGGCAAGGTGCCAGGCACTTCCGACAGATCGCCTATAGATAGGTACAAACTGCTTGGAAGACAACCTTCAAGCCGAAGCAGCCATGTAAGTGCCTGGCACCTGAACGCCCACCTGTAGAGATACTGCTGCTGGGTGACAGGTTTGTCACCCAGCAGCAGCTTTTCGAGGTCAAGGCAACCGCCTATTCCTCCAGGTCGACCATCACCCAGGTCTCTGTAGACAGCCCCCCTCTCAAGGGGATGAGTTGGAAGTCCTTGACCGTGGAACGCGCAAAGACTAGCATGGGGCGCTGGTAGATGGGTGCCCAGGGGTACCACCTGTCGATGAGCAACTGGTGACCTACGCGGAAGGAGTCAGTACGCTCCTCCCAAGTCGCAACAGCCTCAGAATCAAGCCAGATCTGGTCCAACTCGGGATCGTTCACCCCAAGGTAGTTGGGGTAGGGCAGGTATCCGCTGTCGTGGAACCAGGGAAGGATATCAAGGCCGTCCCAGGTGTACCGGCGCAGGATGATCGAGTGGCCGCCGGCCTCCAACTGCGTATCGTAGGTCGGCTTGTCCATGGGCATGATGTTGGCCTTGATGCCTGCGTCGGCCAGCATCTTCTGGGTTGCCTCAGCCAGCCGCTGGGCTTCATCATCATTATAGGTCCAGTAGTCGAACTCGAACTTGGTGCCCGCATCCACGCCCTCCACGTTCTCGGCCACCAAGACGCCATCGTCTCCCATCACCCAGCCCGCCTCGGCGAACAGATCCGCGGCCGCAGCCGGGTCGTAGAGGGGAGCGGTTACGC
>SOHZ01000399.1 GCA_004377365.1 Anaerolineales bacterium
TGAAGCGTATCCCGATGCTCAGGGAGCGTGGCCAGATACTCTGCTTCTTCGTTTGTTCCTGCATTCAGTTTGTCGGCGTGGGTGGCCAATATCTCGATCCATTCTCTGTTGGCCATGATAGTCTCCGAGGTTAGGGTTTGTCTTGTCAAAAGCTACACTTTATAGGCGAAGAGGCCAAGGATGCCCGGCCCGCCGTGCACAGTCAGGGAAGCGACCAAGTCACCGATCAGGGTCTCCTGGCAGTTGAACCGGGCCTGGGCCTTTTCCAATAGGGCCTGCCCTTCTTCCGGGGACCTGG
Source organism: Anaerolineales bacterium (assembly GCA_004377365.1). Classification (GTDB taxonomy): domain Bacteria; phylum Chloroflexota; class Anaerolineae; order E26-bin7; family E26-bin7; genus E26-bin7. The sequence goes on from SOHZ01000399.1 coordinate 299, forward strand.
CGTGGATAGCAGCCAAGTTAATCGGGGCGGTCGTACCCATGGCTTCTTCGGTCAGTTCCAGCATGCGGTTGATGGCTTTCGCTCTGGTGCGCACATTCTCGCGGGCCTCAAGAAGGCCGTCCTCCATTTTAATGACGGGCTTGATGTTAAGCAGGGAGGCAAAGGCTGTCGCCAACCTGCCCACCCGCCCGCTCATTTGTAGGTATTTCAAGGTGGCTGGTGTGAGAAAGAGGCACATGTTGTCCCTGATCTCTGCCAGCCGTTTGAGTATGCTCTCTCTGCTTTGACCGGCTTCGGCCGCCCGCGCCGCTTCCAGTACCATGTACCCCGTCCCGAAGGAGATGGTGGCCGAGTCAAAGACCTCGACGTCGGCCTCGGGCACCATGTCTTTGGCCAGTACGGCGGATTGGTAGGTGCCACTGTGCTTGGTGGTGATCGTGATGGACAGAATGGAATGTCCCTGGTCTGTCAATTCGCGATAGTAGTCGGCGAATCTGCCCGGTGATGGCTGCGAGCTGGTGGGGATAATGCCCATCTCGTCAATCTTCTTATAGAAGAGGTCCCGGTCAATGTCAATGTCTTCCTCGTAGGTCTCCGTCTTGAACTGAATGGAGATGGGGGCCACTCTGATGTCGTGTCTTTGCAATTGTTCTGGAGACAGATTGCAGGTGCTGTCGGTCACGATCTTGATCATGGTTCAAAACTCCTTTTCTCTAGTTTTTTTCGCAAGGCGATTAGGGTGCGGTGATAGAGGGATTTGATGGCCCCCTCGCTGCGTCCCATGACCTGGCCGATTTCGGCGTTAGGCATCTTTTCCACGAATTTGAGGATCAAGAGTTGCTGGCGGTCGGCAGGGAGATGTCTGATGGCTCGCAGTAGGGTCTCCCTCTCCTCGTTGGCTTCGATCAGTTGAAGGGGATCCGTCTTACGGCGGCTGGCCAGAACCAGTTCGTCGAGGGGGATCACTTGGCGGCGGCTTCGATCCCGATACCAGTTGGCGACCAGGTTGTGAGCGATGCGATAAAGCCAGGCCGAGAAGGGCACCCCTCGATGCACATAGCCGTTCATATTGCTCAAAGCGCGATAAAAAGTCCTGGCGGTGAGGTCTTCGGCGTCATGGTGATTGCCGGTCCGGTAATAAAGGTAACTATAGATCTTTTTCACGTACCTCTCGTACAAGATGCCAAAAGCCGCCGGGTCTTCTTTGGCTCTCTCTACGAGTAGGGCTTCTTCGTTCTCTGTCACCTGAGGGCCTTTCCTGAATAGTACGGCCCTCGGCGTGTTCTGTCTGTTACAACACCAAGAGCCGCTGGTAGTTACGAGAGCAAGTATAGCAGAATTACGGGGTAAGGTCAACACTGACCTGATTTGCCTGGGATGGCATCATAGGCGACGTCCTGAGCCTGCGACGTCCTGAGCCTTGTCCTGAGATCTGTCCTGAGCTTGTCGAAGGGCTTGTCGAAGGGTGGCCGAAGGGTCGAAGGGCTGCTTCCCCTGTAGCCAGTCGTAAGGACTATCCTCTCTTTGTCCTGGTGATTGCCAATCCAGGTTGACGGAAGGGATGGGGTAGGGTATAATTCGTTCAATCAAGAAAATACCATTATTCTCACGGAGGATACACGACGATGACGGACAATAAAAAACTGCGGCGGCAAAACGGAATGGTAGTGGGCGTTTGCGGCGGCCTGGGCGCTTTTTTCGGCATCAGCCCATGGTGGTTCCGTCTGCTCTTCCTGATCCTGCTGATCCCGGGCGGCCTGCCGGGCCTCTTGCCCTATTTGATCCTCTGGATTGTCGTCCCACGAAAACGGTGAGAGTGGCCACGTCGCCATCGGAGAGCGGTCTGGCTGGTCTGGCCAAAAAAGCTAAGCATAGAATCAGGGCGGTTTGTGATCCGAAAGGATTGTCGTGACAAATACGCTGCCAATGAGTGATTCTATGGCGACTCTAGAGGATGCAATCCTGCTCGCTGTACAGGCCCATCAAGGGCAAAAAGACAAAGCGGGGGCTCCATATATTCTCCATCCCCTCAGGGTGATGTTTCGCATGGGGTCCGATGTAGAAATGATGGTCGCTATCTTGCATGATGTCCTTGAAGATACGCAGTACACGCTTCTGGACCTTCAACAGGCGGGATACCTAGAGCAAGTGTTAGAAGCCCTTGATTGTCTGACTCGAAGAGAGAACGAGACGTACGAAGAATTCATTGAGCGGGTCGAAACCAACCCTCTTGCCCGCAAGGTCAAGATCGCAGACCTTGAAGATAACATGGACATACGGCGGATCAGCGCCCCCCAAGAGAAAGACATGGAGCGATTGAAGAGATACCGGCGGGCTTGGTCAGCTCTGACGAAGGAGCCGGTCCAGGGTGACTCTGCCTGACGTGCCATGACCGGGCTTTGCCCCCAACTGCCATCTCGAAGGGATTGCACGATGACGCTACCTGACACCAAACTGACATCGGAGATGTTCTGGCTGAGCGCTCTTGTCGTTGGCATTGTTGACATAATCTTTGTCTTTCTCTTGGCTCTTTGCATCAAGCCAACGCGCTTTCGCCAACTCAACTGGGCACTCACAGGCACTTCGACAATCCTCTGGGGTATCTTTGCCACCGCTTGCCTGTGGGGCTTCTGGGATCTGTACTACCGCTATTTCTATCCGGGTTGGGCGCGTTGGCTGGCACCGCTGGATGCCCTGCTCTACGGCGCTATCGCGCTGGCCCTGTGGTGGCTGGCTCTGCGCTTGCCAGGCAATCCGGTTGTGAACTTTTGTCTGCTGGGTGGGTTGGAATCTGTGCTAGAGCATCTGGTGGGCATTTACGGGTTGGGGATTCTGGACAAGGTGCCCATATTGCAAGGTGCCCATCCAGTTCCTGCCCTCGTCTTTGCCTTTT
>SOHZ01000029.1 GCA_004377365.1 Anaerolineales bacterium
ATGGGGCTTTCAACTACGAGAATGGGATCATGACCTTGGCTGGTTTCTATCCCCTGGTGCCCGTCTACGACGACGAGGGCTGGAACGTAGAGTTGGCCGCCGACTATGGCGACGCGGTCTACAGCGACACCGCCCTCTACAACCTCCACCTCACCGTGCCAGAGGACGTGGTGGTGGTCACCTCCGGCTCAATCGTTTCGGAAGCTGACAGCGACGACGGCACCCGGACCCTCCATTGTGTCAGTGGCCCCATGCGAGACTTTAACGTGGTCATAAGCCGGGATTTCGTAGTAAAGAGCACCACCGTGGGCCAAACCACCGTCAATTCATATTACCTGCCTACGGATGAAGCCGCTGGCGAGCGAGTTCTGCAATACATCAGCGATGCCCTACGCACCTACAACGAGCGCTTTGGCCTTTACCCCTTTGCCGAATTCGATGTCGTTGAAGTACCCATCACTGCGGCCGGCATCGAGTACCCGGGCTTGATCGTCATCGCCCAACGGTTCTACGAGGAGGGACAAGAGGGCGGCTTCTTTGAGTTCGCCACCGCCCACGAGGTGGCCCACCAGTGGTGGTACAGTATGGTGGGCAGCGACCAGGTAAATGAGCCCTGGCTGGACGAGGCCCTGACCAATTACTCGACCCTTATCTATGTTGAGGACGTCCACGGTCAACGGGAGGCCCAGTCTATCCTGGCCCGGTACTTCGAGGGTCCTTACCGGCAGGTCGTTGAGGAAGGGCGCGACGCTGTGGTCGCTCAGCCGGTGGCTGCTTTCTCCGAAGAGGACTATACTCCCATCGTTTACGGCAAGGGGCCGCTCTTCTTCCACGCTCTGCGCCAGGAGGTGGGCGATGAGACCTACTTTGCTATCATGAGGGAATACCTACGCCAGCACAAATACAGAATCGCCACCCCCGAAAGTCTCATGAGGGTGGCGGAATCCATTTCGGGGCAGGACCTTGATGCCATCTACAAGCAGTGGATCCTGGGCACCAAAAGGCCCTGATGCTCTTGACAATCTTTCACACTGTCTGTATAATTAGCAAGACAAGTCCGCTCTGACAGGTCCTTGTTTTCCTATCAGTAACTACTCAGCCGATCCTCCAGCTCCCGGCGGATTTGCAATCCGGCGGCCCGGCGGCTGGATTTGAAATCCAGCCGGAGCAAGGGTGAGCAGTTACTCCTAACAAAACCGAGGAGAGAGTATGGCCCCAGTACTTGAGGCTCGCAACGTCACCAAGAGATTCCCCGGCGTTCTGGCCAATGACCGCATAGATTTCTCCCTGGAGAAGGGAGAGGTGTTGGCCTTTTTGGGTGAGAACGGCGCCGGCAAGACCACGCTGATGAACATCCTGTATGGTCTCTACACCCAGGATGAAGGACAGATCTTCCTCGACAGCCAGGAGGTAGAGATCCAAAGCCCCAGCGATGCCATCGCCTACGGTATCGGTATGGTCCACCAGCACTTTATGCTCGTGCCCGTGATGACCGTGGCCGAGAACGTGGTCCTGGGCACCGAGACCCAGAGCCTGTTTGGCCTGAACCTGACGGCCCTGGCTCGCCGTTTGCAAGCTCTGTTGCGCCAACTCAATCCGATACCCTATTTACACCGTCACTTCGCCGAGCCCTATCGCCTCAGCCGAGCGGCGTTGACCTGGGCCATTCTATACCTCCTCTTATTCGGCGTCGAGTTCCTGCTTTTCCTCCTCAACCGGTCCTTCTGGGGCGTTCTGATCGCCGGTTTCGTCATCGGTCTGTTCTGGCTGGAGATGCTGGTGGATTGCTGGCGGCGGCCAGCAGAGTCCTTTGCCGAGGCCCGTCTGAAATCCAAACCAGCCTGGGCAGCTATCATCGTGGTGGGGAACGTGATTGGCGCAGCGGCCTACTACTTCCTTGTGGCCCGGCGTCACACCGTCCCCTGGCCCAACCCCCACCGAGGGCGCATATTGGTGGCCGGGCTGTCCCTTGTCGTGGCCCTGGCCATCTCCGGTCTGGCCTCCCTGACCGGCCTGTTGCCCGCTCTAGCCGTGGTAATCGAGGGGCTCCTCCGCTTCCTGCTAGCTATCTCTCTGGCTTACATTGGACTGTGGGTGTTGTTCGGCCTTTACCTGATGTTGCTGGAAGTGCTGGAGTGGTTTACCGAGCTAGTCCCTCTGGGGCTGGCCGCTGACGCCCGGCGGGTGCAGGAAATCTCTCACCAGTTCGGCCTGGACGTAGACCCGTGGGCCTACGTAGAAGACCTGCCGGTGGGCACCCAGCAGCGAGTGGAGATCGTCAAAGCCCTCTACCGCCAGGCCGACATCCTCATTCTGGATGAGCCGACGTCCGTGCTGACCCCTCAGGAGACCGGGGAACTGTTTGAGATCATGCGTTCCCTGACCGGCCAGGGCAAGTCCATCATGTTCATCACCCACAAGCTGAAAGAGGTGTTGACCGTGGCCGACCGGATCATCGTCCTGCGCGACGGCCGGGTGGTGGGTGAGATCAGGCCCGCCGAGGCTAGCGAGGCCAGCCTGGCAGCCATGATGGTCGGACGCGAGGTCATCCTGACGGTGGACAAGGAATCGGCCCGACCGCAGGACGTGGTGCTCAAAGTAGAGAACCTGCACGCCGAGGATGACCGTCATCAGCCGGTGGTCAACGGTGTCAACCTGGAGGTTCGCGCCGGCGAGATCCTGGGAGTGGCTGGGGTTCAGGGCAACGGCCAGACGGAACTGGTGGAGGTGCTGACCGGCCTGCGGCCGAGCGCGGAGGGCCGTACCTGGATCATGGGTACGGAGACCACCCACGCCTCTCCCCGGCAGGTCATCGAGTTGGGCGTGGCCCACGTGCCCGAGGACCGGCAAAAGGATGGCTTGGTCCTCAGCTATCCGGTGTATGACAACCTGGTGCTGTGCACCTATTATCAGCCTCCTTTCGCCAGAGGCGTTTTGATCAACGATGAGGCAGTCTTCAGGCAGGCCGATGAGCTGGTACGGACTTTTGACATCCGCACGCCGACCATCGCCCTGCCAGCCAGAAACCTGTCCGGGGGCAATCAGCAGAAACTGATCGTGGCCCGGGAGCTGTCCCGGCCCATCAAGCTTCTCATCGCCGCCCAGCCAACGCGGGGCCTGGACGTGGGCTCCATCGAGTTCATCCACAAACGCCTGATCGAGAAGCGGGACGACGGGGCAGCCGTGCTGTTGGTCTCAGCCGAATTGGATGAGATCATGAGCCTCTCTGACCGCATCGCCGTGATATACGAGGGCAAAATTGTGTACACCGTGGAGGCCGACAAGACCAGCCGCGAGGAGCTGGGTCTGTGGATGACTGGTGGACAGAGAGAAGAGGTAGCAACTCAGCCGGAGTGAACTTGGCCCGATGGCGGAGTAGCAGAACGGTTCGACTGGGCTCACCGGAGCCTTGTTCTGCGCCGGCCAAAGGCGAAACCTGTACCACAACAGTGGTGCAAGTTTCGCTACTCCAAGAGAATTTCTGCAACCATCATTCGTAACGATAGACATAAGTAAGGAGTGAGGCCCTTGAGCGAAAGAGAAGTTGCATTACCTATTGGGATGGCCGAAGCGGAACGTCCTTCTTTTTTGCAGACCCATCGCCGCCTGCTTCTGGGCATCTGCTGGGGATTGGGAGCTCTGATCATCCTGGCCGTCGTCGGCATCGTCATCAGCAAGACGGGGGTCAGGTTCATCTTGCCTCTGCTCGGCCTGCTGGTGCTGGTGGCACTGGCTCTGGTCACCGTCCTGAGCGGTTCCCTGGCCTGGCTGCGAGGAGCGGTCATTCCCGTGCTGGCGGTGGTCACAGCCCTGATCATTGGGGCCATTGTGATCGCAGCCACCGATCCGCAGGTGCTCGCTGCCGCCCCCAACTTTTTACAGGATCCGGCCACTGTGTTGCAATTGGCCTGGCAGGCCACCAGCGCCGCCTACCAGGGCTTGTGGGAGGGCTCCATAGGCAACCCAGCCAAGATCTCGGCCGGATTGGAAGCCTGGATCGTGGGAGGCGATGCCAAGCCATTTACCTCTGCGATGCGTCCCATCTCGGAGAGCATCACCAAGTCCATACCCTACATTCTGGCTGGCCTGGCTGTGGCCTTGGGCTTCCGGGCGGGACTGTTCAACATCGGCGCCGAGGGGCAGTTTGTCATCGGCGGGCTGTGTTCGGTGGTGGTGGGTTATTCGATCACGGGCCTGCCAGCCTACATTCACCTGCCCTTGGCGGTTCTGGCCGGGGCGCTGGCGGCCGGGCTATGGGCCGCTATCGCCGGCGTCCTCAAGGCCTGGACCGGAGCCCATGAGGTGATTAACACGATTATGCTGAACTGGCTCGCTTTCCGGCTGGTGGAGTGGCTGCTGAGGGAACCTTTGGAGAAGGCCCAGGGCACCCACCGCACACCCGAGATCTTGCCCACGGCTGAACTGCCGCGTCTCTTCCCCCATCCTATTCGCCTCCATGCCGGCTTGTTGATCGCCCTGGCAGCAGCCGTCTTTGTCTACTGGTTTCTGTGGAAGACGACCTGGGGATTTGAGCTGCGGACCGTGGGGGCCAACCCCGATGCCGCCCGCTACGGGGGCATCAGCATTGGTCGCAACATCATATTGGCTATGCTGCTGAGCGGAGCTCTGGCCGGCCTGGCTGGCGCCGGAGAGTCCTTGGGTGTGACCCGCAACATGAGCCTGGGTTTCCAGGCTGGCTATGGTTTCGACTCCATTGCCCTGGCCTTACTGGGCGGCAGCCATCCCCTGGGCGTGGTGCTGGCTAGCCTGCTCTTCGGGGCCTTGCGGGCCGGCGGCACGCGGATGATGTCCACAGCCGCCATCCCCCTGGAGATCACTTCCATCGTCCAGTCCATGGTCATTATCTTTATCGCCGCGCCGGACATTGTGCGCGCCCTGTACGGTCTGCGGAAGAGAGAAGAGGTGGTGCCGACAGTGATCACTCGGGGCTGGGGCAGCTAAGTACCTATCCGAAAAGTCACGGTGCTCCCGCTGGACGACAGTCCGGCGGCGGACTGTCGTCCGCTTTGAGCGATTTTTCAGATAGGTTCTAAAAAAGGGAGAAGCGTATGTTCGAAGAATGGCGTCAAGTTCTCACTCGGGAGCGAATGCTAGGGATCGCATCGGTGATCATAGGACTGATCATCATCGCTGTTTCCTATCAATTTGTCGAAGGTGGACAGGTGGCCCAGTTCTTTGACGACAAACTCGGCACCTTGTTCGCCCCTCCATCCCAGTCCACGCTGTATATCCTGGGAGCGCTGTGTTGCTTTGTCGGTGGCTGGCAGCTCTACAAGGGTTTCCGCTCCATCAACGTGCTGCTGGGCACCGTGGGTTTCCTGGCTGTGGCTTCGTTCCTCATCGGCATTACCAGTGGCCAGAGGATGAACCTGCCGGGCTTGCTGCAAACTACCCTGACCTCAGCCACACCGCTGACCCTGGGTGCCCTCAGCGGGGTGTTCTGCGAACGGGCGGCGGTGATCAACATCGCCATCGAGGGCATGATGCTCTTTGGAGCTTTTGCCGCCATCGCCGCCACTTCTCTGAGCGGCGGCAACCACTGGATCGGGATGCTGGCCGCCATGCTGGTCGGCGGTCTGATGGCTGCCTTGCACGCCGTGCTGTCGGTGACCTACAAGGTAGACCAGATCATCAGCGGTACGGTCATCAACATCCTGGCTGTGGGAGCCACGCGCTACATGAAGCTCCGCCTGCTGTCGCCGGCCGGCCTGAACAGTCCGGGGCCTATCCCTACCATGCGCATTCCTTTTCTGGTAGACCTGCCCATCGTGGGCAAGTTTTTTGAGAACAATCCCACCGTGTTCATTATGCTGATCCTGCTGGTGGTAGTCCAGTTTATCATGTTCTATACCCCTTGGGGCCTGCGCACCCGGTCAGTGGGGGAGCACCCTCGGGCCGCTGATACAGTGGGCATTGACGTGATCCGCACGCGCTACATGAACGTCATCATCGGTGGGCTCATTGCCGGCGTCGGGGGCGCCTATTTCTCCCTGGGGTTGGGCCAATTTGAGGATAACATGACCCACGGCCAGGGGTTCATCGCCCTGGCGGCTATGATCTTTGGTAATTGGACGCCGCTGGGCAGCTTTTTCTCCGCTCTCATCTTTGGCTTTGCCGACGCGGTACAGGGTAAGATGCAGGCCCTCAAAGTGCCCCTGCCGCCCGAGTTCCTGCAAATGGCTCCCTATATCCTGACCATGATCATCCTGGCCGGCGTCATTGGCCGGGCGGTCCCTCCCGCCGCCGACGGGCAGCCTTATGAGAAACAATAACCCAATTCCGACTTTGCCCGTCGAAGCGCGGGCTTTTTTTCAAGCGCATTATGGGCGGCCTGAAGCAGCGCCCATCACCCCCCGCCAGCGGGTGGCTATGGCTCTGCGGCACGAGGAACCAGACCGGGTACCTTTCGATTTCTGGGCTGTGCCTGAGGTGTGGGCGACGCTGCGCCGTTATCTGGATACAGACGACGATGGGGATGTCCTGCGTCTGCTGGGCGTTGACTGCCGCTGGGTACGCCCCGATTACGTGGGGCCAGCGCCTATCGTACAGGAGAACGGCAGTTATTACGACGCTTTTGGCACCCACCGCCGTTCGATGTCCAACGAATTCTGCACCTACGAGGAGTACGCTGGCCATCCCCTGGCCGATGTCCAGACGGTAGCCGAGGTGGAGAACTGGTCGGGTTGGCCCCCGACCGAGCACTGGGACGTCAGCACCCTGAAAGACAAGATTCAGGCCCTCAACCGGGAGACGGAATACTGGCTGTGTTATGAGGTGGGGGGCATCTTTGAGTGGTCGTGGGGGCTGCGCGGCTTTGAGCAGTTCTTGATGGACCTGGCGGTCCAACCACAGATAGCCTGTGCCATCATGGACTGCTACACCGACCTTTACATCGCCAACGTGACCCGTGTGCTGGAGGCAGCCGACGGCGACATTGACATGGTCTATACCTACGATGACATGGGCAGCCAGCAGGGCCTGCTTATCTCGGAGGCCATGTGGCGGGAGTTCGTTCTGCCCCGTCACCTGCGGCTGAACGCGGCCATCCGCCGCTTCCCGGTCAAGATCATGTACCATTCCTGTGGGGCGATCTACCCCCTCATCGGAGCCCTGGCCGACGAGATGGGTATTGACGTGCTCAACCCCCTGCAGCCCCGGGCGGCCGGCATGGACGCAGCCCGCATCAAGAAAGAGTTCGGCGACCGGCTGTCGTTCTACGGGGCCATTGACATCCAACAGACTCTGCCCAGGGGCACGCCCCAGGAGGTGCAAGCCGAGGTACAGGAACGCTGCCGGGTGCTGGGTCAGGGTGGGGGCTACATCTGTGCTTCGGCCCATTACATCCAGGCTGACACACCCCTGGGGAACATCGTCGCCATGTACACTACACCCCGGGAGCTTCCGCCGGTCTGACGACTGCCTTATCGTTGCCCCATCGCAACCGATAGCCAAGGTGGGAGGTGAGAACGTGAGACATCAAGGGCCAATCTTTTCCCCAGGCCAGGAAGAGGTTGGCTCTTGTTTATTAAGCGCCGTCCTGAGCTTATCGAAGCGTAGCGGAGAGCCGTATCAAAGCCAGCGCTTTCGCGAAAACTGAATGAACTGGCTTGGTCCATGGGCCGCTTTGCCATTTGACTCGATTTATGGTATAATAACATTCAAGCATAAAACAACTTGCATTTTTGTCATCGTTGTCCTCATCGCAGCCAGCGGGAGGCTGAGTGAGCATGAGAAATTGAGAGCCAATCTTTTCCACAGGTCAGGAAGGGGTTGGCTTTTGTTTTAGGAATTTCTCCTGGAGTAGCGAACCCTTCGACCAGGCTCAGGACAGGACTTGTTTCGCGCCTGTCTCGCACCCAGCGCAGAACAAGGCTCCGGTGAGCCCAGCCGAACCGTTCTGCTACTCCGCCAGCGGGCCAAGTCAGGAGGACCAAAATGGAACAGCATGAAATCAAAATCAACCTGCCCGGTTTGCTAAGGATGCTTGGCTACAACATCTATGCCGAACCAGAGGCCAGCGTGCGGGAGATGATCCAGAACGCCCACGATACCTGTATCATTCGGCAAACCAAGGATGAGGGGTTTACCAATCCCCGGGTTCACATCTCGTACGATAGGGCTCAGAAGACGCTGACCTTTGCCGACAACGGGGCCGGGATGACTGAAAAGGAATTGCACGAATACCTCTCCACCATCGGCCGGGGGTTCACCGAATTGCAGAAAAAAGACCTGCGGGAAGCAGGCGTCCAGGAAGCCCTGTTGCTCATCGGCCAGTTTGGCATCGGGCTGCTGTCCGCCTTTTCTGTGGCCGAAAAGGTAGAGATCTACACCCGCTCGTACCAGTCGGGTTCGTCGGGCTTCAAGTGGACCTGCGAGGGCGACATTCACTACACGGTGGAGCCGGCGGAGGTACCCGACCCGGGCACGCGGGCGGTGCTGCATTTGAGCGACGGCAGCCTGGTGCTGCTGGATGACAAGCGCCTGAGACAGGCCATCAAAAAGTACGCCGATTTCCTCTCCATCCCCATCTTCTTGAAAGGCAACCAGGTCAACAGTTGCACCCCGCCCTGGGAGGCCGAGGGCGACGGGGCGGACTATGCCGATTACATCCAGGCCCGCTACGACCTCTACCCCCTGGCCATCGTCCCCTTCCAGCTCTCTGACCCCCTGCCCCTGGACGGGCTGCTCTTTGTGCCCATGATCCCCTTTGAGCTGGTACGCGATTTCGGCGAGGTGGACGTTTATATCTCCCGCATGTTCATCAGGGCCAACGACAAGGAGCTGCTACCTGGCTGGGCCAGATTCGTCAAGGGAATTATCAACACCCCGGCCCTCACGCCGACCGTCAGCCGGGACGAGATGGTACGGGACGAGAACCATGCCGCTATCCGCGCCATGCTAGGCGAGATCATCCTGGGCTATCTGGCCTACCTGCAAGAGCAGGACCCCCAGAGACTGGACCTGGTGGTGGGGGCCTACAACAACACCATCAAGGCCCGCTCCCTGGACGACGACGACTTTTTCGACCGCATCTGCGACCTGGTGCGAGTCAGCACGAGCAGCGGCCATATGTCCATGCGAGAGTACCTGAGCGAATCAGGGGGCACCATCTACTACTTTTCCGAGCGGGGCACGGCCACCCAGCACAAACTGCTCTTTGCCCACAAGGGCCTGCCGGTGGTTGACGCCAGTTGGGGCCTGGAAGAAGAGTTCCTGGAAAAATACGCCCAGCGCAAAAAGGTGAAGCTGGAGCGGTTGGAGGCCGGCTCGGGGATCATCTTCAAGGTCCCGGAGACAGTGGACGAAAAGTGGCAGGATCTGGAAAGACAATTTACCCTCCAGGTGCACAAAGAAGCCAGGGCCGTGGCCTTTGAGCCCAACACCGTCCCGGCAGTGCTGGTGGCCAAACCCATCGAGCGGGACGACAAGCTGCTCGGCCAGGTGGAGGCCATAGGACAGGAGTTGGGCGTCAGCAGCGCCCAGATCCGGCAAATGTTTCAAAAGATGGCCAAAGGCAAAATCGAGCGCGCCGCTGGGGAAGATACCATCCTGCACCTGAACACCACCAACCCCCTGATGCAACAACTGCGCGACATGAACCGCAACGAGACCTTTCGCCTGGCCCTGACCGCCATCTATAGCAACGCCATGATGTTTGCCCACCATTACGTCTCGCCGGAGAACGCCGAGATCATCTTTGGCACCAACAACGCCGCCATTTCGGCCATGATCGGGAGCGCGCGGGCGCTGGAGGAGGTGCAGTCGGCGTCTGCCAGGATGGAGATCGAGTTGGGCGAATTAAAGCGCAAGATGCCACAGGTCAGGCTCAGCGAGCACCGTTCCTGCTTCTTTGCCTTCGATTACAACATCGAGGAGAACTATGAACTGATGGAGCAGCTCCAGCAGTACTTTCGTGATCGCGACTTTGGCATTGAAGTGATCGCACCAGCCAAGGGAATGCACGACTTGAATATCCTCAAATCCATGTACGACCAACTGCACAGCGTCCATTTTGGCCTGGCCGAGATCACGGGCAACAACCCGAACGTCTTTTACGAAGCCGGGTTGCTCAAGGGGCTGGGCAAGCCGGTCATCCTGTTAAAAAAGCAGGGGGCCGAAGGTAAAGTTCCCTTTGACATTTACAGCGATTATCGCATCGAGTACCAACTTGTGAAACGAGCCGGTCAGGTTAAGTTTGTGTGGCTGGAGGAAGAAATGGACAAGGTGATGCAGGCCGTCTTCACCATGCTGCCCGAACTGGAACACGCCGCCAAGTGGAGCGGATAACTGGACGAATGACCAACGACTAAGGACGAAGGGAGTCTACCGTCCATACGTACCGGTGGTTTTCGTCCTTCGTTCTTCGTCACGATAAGGAGCAAGCAATGACAACCATTCCACCCGAGCTTCAGCGCATCATCGCCCAGGCCAAGCAGCAAAACCCACAACTGTCCCACCTGCCCGACGAGGTCGTGGCCCAGTTGCTCCTGCAGGCGCTGCAGGCAGGGCCACCGGCCGACGAGCAAGATTTGGCAAGTATGTCCGCCATAGAATTGATTGGAGCAGGTGAACAGTTGATGAATGTAGGGAGATGGCAAGAAGCAGAGCGATATTTTTTGCAGGCAATGGAAACTGCTGAGAATGCAAATGATCTGCAGATGCAAACCACGGCCGCAGCAGGTTTGGGCCGTCTCTGCTTTCAACGCGCCGACTTTCCCCAGGCGATGGCCCTGCACCAACAGGCCCTGGCCCTGGCGGAACGAATCGGCGACCAGCGCCTGTTGGGCGTGATTTACAACGAGATGGGCACCATCTACGCTATGCAAAGCCGCTACTCGCAGGCCATTGAGTATTGCAAAAGAAGCCTTGAAATTATGGAGCAACTGGGAGAAAACGTAGCTCCTAGCTACAGCAATCTTGGCGAGGTTTACCGGCGACAAGGTGATTACGATCGGGCGATCCAAACGCATAAAAAGGCGATTGAATTGAGCATCAAAACGGGCCGAGAAAGGATAGCCGCAAAGCTATACGGCAACCTCGGCCTTGTCTACCAGGACCAGGGCCAATACGACCTGGCCATTGAGATGTATCAGAAAGACCTGGAAATCGCGCTGCGCATTGGCAACCAACAGG
>SOHZ01000131.1 GCA_004377365.1 Anaerolineales bacterium
GGCCGACAGCATGGAGCGTCCCTTCATCCCCATGTCCCAACCGTGTAACGCTCACCTGGTTTCCGTTAGGTTCTCGACTCTCTAAACGGTTACCTTTCTTCTACTGTCAATAGAACAAATGTTTTGTCAAGGGCGTGGGCAGTCTTCTGATGGCCAGCGATTTTGATGGGAACGGTCAACAAAAAAGGCAGGTCATTATGACCCGCCTTTTGTCATCACACAATGCTGCATTAGCAGGTATCTGTTGTTGAGGGCTCCAGCCCACCCGGTCAGCCCAGTATCCTTTACTCATTGCGAATGCCATCCTTCCAACGTCTCACAGACCATTGCCGCTGAGAGCAGAGCATGGTATTGGCTTACACTGAAATGCTTTTCCTCGCCCACCCTGGGCGTAAATCCGGCCATTTCCTTGAGGGCATAGAAAAGAAAGCCGATGTAGTACTCACGCGGGTCATCGGTCTCGGCAATGTCACAGGCCAGGGCCCGCAGTTGCTGGATAGCGGCTGCCGCTTTGTCCAACTCGGCCAGACGAGAAGGGCTCTCCACTTGAATCGGGTGCTTGAGGGACCGGGGCCCCAGCGATGCTCTTTCCAGGGCGTAGCGAGCCAGCAGATCGTCTGTCTGAAGCAACTCAAACTTGACAACACTCTCCAGTTCAGCCAGGTCCCGCAAGGCAGGCCCACAACCCGTTTTGAAAAAGTCTATCAGCCAGGCCTTTCCTTCCCCATCCACCAGGATGTTGGTCCCGTTCAAATCGCCGTGGGTAATGGCCAGCAGAGAGGGAACGGGAAAAAAGTCCTCTCCCTTTTCGCTGCTCTTCGCCTCCAAAGCAAACTGGACCGGGTCAGGCAGAGAAATGGTTTCACCATCCAGTGTGATCTCCAGCCTGCCCGGTCCCTGACAACGAAAGTGACGGGCGAGAGGCTGCTCACCGTTGACAAGCCCTTCGACCACGTCTTGCAACTCTTTCACGTGCCTCTCATGAAAAAGGAGTTGCTTCCTGTACCAGACATCCAAGGGAATCCTCTCCTTTTCGCCGGGCTTTCTCTTGCTTTTGTACCACAGTTCACAGCACTCCTCGAAAAGGTAGCGCAGGGTTTCTACGATGGATTCAATGGGTACGTCGTCCTGCAAGTAGTAGTCGTTGAAGTGGACCAGCCTGCCGGCTCTCTCTCCCACAAAGGAGTATTTGATCGCTCCCATGCGGGGTGTCCTGACCGGTTCGCCCCTCAGTTGTGTGCAGCGAAGGGCAGCGAAGGGCTCGACCCAACGCTTATAGTTGGCAAATTCTGTCATCACCGTTTCCCTGGGCCCAAACTTGATGACCGTATCCTCCCCCATCGCCCCTCCAAACGACGGCCGGGCGATGACCACTCCGCATCCCCCACGGCCGCGGATGACACGTAGCATCCTGAGAGCGGTAGCGCGGTCAAGGAGCCGGACCACCAGGTCCTCCAGTTCCTCTTCCGCCTTTCCCTTTTCACTTTCATCCTTTCCTCTGTAAACTTTCAAGTTATCAACCAGCACACGCCAGGAGAGCCCCTTTTCCCAGGTGATCTCCATCTCGGTGTTGAGCCGCACTTTGGACTGGAAGGCTTTCTCAACCGCTCCCAAGAGTATATAGGGACCCAACTTCTTGAGAACGAAATCCACGGCCAAAGCGATCCCCCGCTTGTCAGGACTCAGGGATCTGATGATAGGGTCAGGATTGTCGTACGCTGTCAGCATGATCTTGGGAATGACGGGATCAATCTCGGCCGCCAGATCCAGGCCGCTTAGGTCTGTCTCGTCGTAGTCGTCGGTCAACCTGACGTCAATGATAGCTAAATGGACGATTTCTTCCTGAGTGAACTTTAGCGCTTGCTGAGGGGAATCAGTGGTGAGGACCGAATAGCCATTTACCCTCAGGAAATCCCCCACTGAAGCCAGGAGTTTAGGGTTGTTGTCAATGACCAGGACTCTCCCTTTGCTCTTCATAGCTCAAGTCTCCTTATGTTACCTGACCAGAGGCAATTGGACGGGGAAGACGTTTCCCCGTTCATCCGAGTAGGGCAAGCCGATATCGCCCCCATACCTGTTCAATATCGTCTTGACCAACAGGAGCCCAATTCCCATGCCGCCCCGTCCAGGGCCCACCACGCGGCCTTTGTAAAGTTGGTTGCGCAACTGTTCTGGGAATCCCTTTCCCGAATCAATGACATCTATAAGTACCTTGTTGCCCACCACCTTGCCTGTGAAGGACAGGTCGCCTCCGCCAGGCATAGCCCGGAGAGCGTTTTTGGTCAAGCCATCGAAGGCTTCAACGAGCCATTGGCGGTTAGCCCAGACGCGGGGCAGGGTCTCCAGATTGGACTGCAATCTGACGTTCCGCTCCTGGAGCTCTTTGTCCCTTTTCTTGCGGACGTCCTTGAGAACACGGGCCAAGGTTACAGCTTCCTCGACGTCCCTGCTGGGCAGGCTAGGGACCACCTCGGCCAGGGCGCTAGCTGTGGTCTCTATGCGGTCCAGGATCTCCTGGATCCCACTATCGGGTATGCGGCTCCGTAGTGTGGCCACGTCAGTGCAAATGGTAAAAGTATTCTGCTGCACTTCGTGCGCCCAAAGAGAAGCGGCTGTCCCTGCCCAGGCCATGGCACTGGCTGTCTCCAGTCTCTCGCTCACCTTCTGATATAATTGGGCATTCTGGATGGCAATGGCTGCCGATTGGGCGAAGAGGGTAAAGATGTTCTTCTCCCCCTCTGTAAACCTATGAGGCCTTCGATAGTTAATGAACATGGCCCCAACGGGCTCACCCCTCACTCGAAGAGAAAAGCCAGCCGACGACTTGATCTTCTCACGTTGGGTGAAACCTCTGGCCATGACCTCATCGTGCTGAACGTCATGGGCCAGATAGAGACCCTCTTGCCTCAACATTCTGTAGACCACAGAGTCTTTCGTAGGAGCAATCATTTCCTCTGGATGATCAATTTGTCCAGCGGTTACAGGGGCTGGGAACTCGTCTCTGGTTGGGTCATACAAGTACAACGTCGCCACACCTGCCCCCAGTTTGGTCACAGCACTGTCCACGATCATTTGCAGCACCGCTTCCAGATCCAGTTGAGATGTAGTGCTTTGAGCAATTTGCAGCAGAGTATCCAATTGGTCAGCCTTGTCGCCGGTATCTTTGTATAGCCGCGCGTTCTCGATAGCTATGGCTGCATAGTCGGCCAAAGCGGAGAGCAGATACACATCGTTGCCTGTGAAGGGCTTGGAGGAAACCTTGTTGTCTACTGCCAGGACACCGATGACTTTACCTTTGGCTTTCAGCGGCACATTGACCAGGGATTTGACCAGGTAGCCTGTCTTGACCTTGAGCATTTCCTCGTCCTGGGTGCTTTGGAGTATGGGTTTGCCTGTCTTTACTACCTGGCCGGCAATGCTGTGCTCGACCTTAAGCCTGAAGCCGCGGGCGAGTTTTTCTCCCAGATTACGCGCCGCGCGCAGGTACAGCTCCCCCGTGTCCTTGTCCACCAGCAGCAAAGCCCCCTCTTCGGCTCCGGTGACAAAGACGGCGGCCTCCACGATGCGATTCAGCAGTTCCTCTAGATTCAACAAAGACGTCACCGACTGGCCAACGGTATACAACACGTTTAATTCTGTTATCCTGTGCTCCAACTGCTTGTTAATCTGTAACACCTTTTTTGTGAGCCGTTCTCTCTCCGCCCTCAAACGCCGTTCGGTCAAGGCCCTGTCAATAGCCGCCAGCATCACTTCCACTTCGAAGGGCTTGATAATGTAGTCTTTCACCCCAAGGCGAAAAGCCTGGACGGCGATCTCTTCAGAGCCGTGAAAGGTCATCAGGATGACGGGAATATCGGACTGTCGTTCTTGCAACGCATCCAGAACCTCCAAACCTGTCATTTTGGGCATCTGGAAATCCATAACGATCAGATCGGGGTTCTCCGCCACGGCTTTGCGCAGACCCTCCTGGCCATCTCTAGCACCAACGAAAGAGTAGCCATTGGGGCCCAAAACAAGCTCCTTCATATTGCGCAGGATCTCGACACTATCGTCAATTACTAATACCTTCTCTCCGGCCAAGTTTCCCCCCTTTGCCAATCCCTTCTTTTTTAGGCAAGTTCAAGAACCAAGAATAAAGAATTTGGAGAATAGATCACGTCATAAGTAGTATAATTGATCTTGCTTCTCATGTCAATAGAACAAATGTTTTTTCAAGGGTAATGAGCAATTTATTTGAGGGCTAGCGATTTTGATAGAAACGTTCAACAAAAAAAGCGGGTCATAGACCCGCCTTTTGTCATCCACACAGTGCCGCTTTACTGGATATCTGCTGTTGAGGATGCCAGCCCACCCAATCAGCCCAGTATCCCTCTGCCAACGGTGCCAAAAGACTCGGCTAATGCTTCCTCAGCAAAGCAGCACACAGCATCCCGTTCTCAGACGAAAGGACAGTACATATCAAGATATGTTGGATAGGACTAACTCTGAATTGTTTAAGGCCCTATAAAGCAATGGGAGGAACTTCCGAACCCGTCGGCCCGATCCATGTACCTGACGATGAGCTTCCCCAGGCGCCGGATGCCCTCCTCGACCTCGGCCTGTTCCAAATGAGACCAGTAAAGGTACATAGCATCGCATGCATCTTCAACCCCGTGCTCATGAGCCTGACGCTTTGCGTCGGGATCAAAGCTGAAGATGACTTTCTCCTGCCTGGCCCACTCCGATAGCTCTCTGGCACTGACCCCTCTGGGCAAAGTCACCCTCAGAGAAGCATCCTCTGGGGACGGCCCCCAACTCACCCCGTGGGGAAAGTGCCGGCGCAGGGCCTGAAAGATGACTTCACGTTGCTCCTGTCGGGCGACTGGAGATCGGTGATCCTCTGGCACAAAACGAATCAAGTCTGTCATCATTCTCCTCCTCTGTCAAATTCCAAATAAAAAAACCTCCCAGTTGGGAGGTTTTAGGTAGATCTGGCTTGGCTACTATGTTCTTCGCCCTGAAACCGCCCCAACCGCCAATAGCTCCTTAATGCTAAGGAGCACAATTACTAGGCTAAGAACAAGGGTGTTCAGGGCAGTTCCAGAAAACTCTTTCATAGCTACACAAACCTCTTATCAGCTCAATAATATTTTAGCACATTTCAGAGGATTTGTCAATAGTTTGTGCCAATCTCCATTGAATCTGCACGCTCTAGTGCACAAACTCAGGTTTTATGATATACTATGCCATAACCGAGGAGATCAACAAGTGGCTGAGAGTTTTCCTGCTGAATTGCTGCAGACCCTGGTTACGTCCCAGCAGCCAGTGGCCCCGGCTGCTCTGACCTTCCAACTCATCCCCACCGGCAAACACAACACTTCCTACTTCGTCGGCACTGGCGACGGGGAACTGGTGCTGCGCATCGCTCCACCTGACGACGCCGGGTTCCTCTTCTACGAACGACGCATGATGGCCCAGGAGCCCGAAATCCATGCCCTGCTGCGGGAGCGGACCACCGTCCCCGTGGCCCGCATCCTGGCCTACGACGATTCCCGTACCCTCATTGACCGCGACTACCTGCTGATGGAACGCCTGCCGGGGCGGCCCCTGACCGAGGTGCAGGTGACAGGCCCCCTTTACGCCCACATCCTCCGCCAAATCGGCGGCTACCTGCGACAGATGCACGCCCTGACCGCCGAAAGGTATGGCTACCTGGGAGCCCACCATCCGATGGAGCCACAAACAAGCTGGGGGGAGGCTTTCGTCATAATGTGGAATCTGATCCTCGACGACATCGTGGCCTCTAGGGGTTACACCGTAGAGGAGGCGGCCTTCATGCGTCAACTGCTGCAGGCTTACCAATCCTGCTTCGACCGGTCGGTGCCAGCGAGCCTGCTGCACATGGACGTGTGGCACCAGAACATACTGGTGGATGCCCAGGGCACAGTCACCGGGTTGGTGGACCTGGACCGGGCTCTGTGGGGCGATCCAGAGATCGAGTTCGCCGTGTTGGACTATTGCGGCATTTCGGAGCCAGCCTTCTGGGAAGGGTACGGGCGGAGCCGGGACATTTCGCCTGAGGCCCGGATTCGGGCCCGCTTCTACCTGCTCTACGAGGTGCAGAAATATATTGTGATCCGCCTGCTGCGGCGGGACGATCCGGCAGGCGCGCGGCGTTACAAGGAGCAGAGCTTTGCCCTGGCTCGCCCCCTCACCGAGGGCCTCGGCCGACGGTGAGGACAGGGTAGAAAGACGCTCTCTGGTTTGGAAACTTTTATTAAAGACATAGGGCATCGGCTCTGATCACCGATGCCCTGCTTTTTCTTTCGATTTCATCATCCCGTGCGTGGGGGGATCTCAAGTGATCATCCCTTCTATCCCCCCTGGCCCTCCGCCTGACTCTATGGGTCTGGCCACCAATTCCACAGTCAGCTTTGTGAACTGGCTCTGGGGCAGCACGGCTTCGCCATCATATTCCATGTCTACCACCCTGGCGTCAATCCGCAAGGAGGTCGTCTCCAGGACCATCTTTTTGCCCAATTCAACCAACACATGATCTCCCTTGGGAGCCAGCTTGGTTCGCAGAGCATCGTCGTTGTAGGCATGTTGGCTCATCAGCACCTTGGTGATAGTACGGATGTCGCTTTTGTCGAAGAGCCAGACCTCGAAAGCGGTAACTTTGGCTGGCTCACCAGCCCCAAGGGTCTTCGAGATGCCCACCCCACATTCGCCCAGGAATTCGCCCATAGGAGTTTCAATGCTGAAAGACTCGTCGTAGGTATCGTGGCCCAGGTCATAAGTGGTCACAAAGTGCCCCAGGGGAGGCGGGCCAGTGAACGCCAGAGAAGGCATAGCTTCTGCCGCTGCGGGGACCTCGGGCTGCCAGGACGGTGCCGGTGCTTCCGCCTCCTCCCGACGACCACGCAGTCGGGTTACCAGCAGACCGCCGATGGCGATAAACAGCAGAAGGATTATGACACCGCAAGCGATGGGCAATGTGCCGCCAAGTGAAGAAGTCAGCTTGACCGTTGTCGGTGGAGCCATGGCCACAACTGTCGGTTGAGATGCCGCCTCCGTGACTCCCAAGCCCAGGGCCAGGCTCAAATTAAGTAGGTTTTGCTGCTCCTGCGGATGGGTGGCAGCCAGTCTGGCGATTAGCTCACCGATCTCCTCGTCGTCCAAATCGGCCAGGCGGGCTCTGGCCAATTCGTCATCTCCGTTGAGAGCATAGGAATCAGCGGACATGAGGATATACTGCTCTTTCTCGGCCGGAGTAGCCTCCCACTTGACCGGCATAACCAGCCACCCCATGACCATCCAGCCAAAGAGGCACCCCACCACCAGCCCCACCACAGTTGCAATAATCAGATTGCGTCCGAGCCCGATTACCTGCATGGTCATTTTCATGATTGCTCACCTCCTGGGTGTTCAGGCACCGCTCTAATTAAGCAAGCCCTATGAGTCGCCTCCTGCACTTAACATATTATATCACAAGCTTGCTTTTTAGACAAGAGAGTGCGTCTGGCGAGTATATCGCAAAAGTGTGGTTAGGGAACCTTGACCGAACTACCGGAACCTGTTGAGTTTCCGCTCCTGAGCCAACGCTCGCACTAGCAGAGATAGAGAGCGAACTGCCTTAAGACCTACACAAGCCAAGTCTACGAAACTTTCGCAAGGGTTGTTCGTATTAATAGTACGAAGTACCCCCTCAATTGGACACACCTGTAACCAAGATCGAGATCCTGTATTGCCCAGTTAAGGAGGGTTCTAATGGCCAAACGACGCACACCACACTTCAGCCCAGTTCAGAGCCCAGGTACCCCTGGAGTCTCTGCACGGTGACAAAGCCAGATCGTTGACTTGATCGGCCAAATCGGTTTGACAGACCTTCCTTGATGACTTATAATGAGATTTGACCCCAGGGGGAGGCGAGATGGATCAGTTACCTGGCTGGCTGATCCTGTTGGGCTTATTGGCCCTTGCCCGATCCTTGTTTCGATCCCGCTAGCGGCCTGTCGGGCTTTCCGCGATGGCACGCTGGCACCGCCATAGAAGTCAGCTTATTCGCTTGGGAGATCACTTGTGGGAGACTTGTCAATGATAGGAGGGGAGTGATATGAGTAGGAGCACTTTGTTCTGGGGGGTTATCCTCATCCTGATCGGCGCTCTGCTGCTGCTTAACAATCTGGGCGTCCTCGATGTAAACATCTGGAGCCTGATCTGGCCGGTGTTCTTGATTGCGCTCGGCCTGTGGATCCTGTGGGGAATCGTCGCCGGGCCACGCTCTGTCGAAGCCGAGGAGGTAGTGATCCCACTCGAAGGCGCCGCGCGGGCCCGCGTCCGCATCCGCCACGGGGCCGGGCGTCTGCACGTGGACGCTGGCGCCGGCCCGGGTGAGCTGGTGGCCGGAACGTTCGGTGGCGGTTTAGACCACCGGGTGAGACGGGAGGGGAACCTGCTGGACGTAGAAATGCATGTGCCGAGCGATGGCTTTCCGGCCTTTGTCTTGCCGTGGATGTGGGGTCCGGGAGGCGCGCTCGACTGGTCGTTCAGCCTGAACGGAGAGATTACGCTCTCGCTCGACCTTGAGACCGGAGCCAGCGATATGCGGCTGGACCTGACTGACCTGTGCGTGACTGACCTACGGCTGCAGACCGGCGCCAGCGCGACCGATCTGACGCTGCCGGCTAACGCCGGACACACTCGGGCTGAGATTCGCTCTGGTGCGGCCTCAGTGAACATCCGGGTACCATCCGGCGTGGCAGCCCGCATCCGGATCAAGGGCGGCCTAGCGGGGATCACAGTAGATCAGAACCGCTTCCCGCGCATGGGCGACACGTATCAGTCCGCAGACTATGACACGGCGCCGAACAAGGTTGATGTTGACATCGAAACTGGCGTCGGCTCGGTTGAGGTACGCTAGGGAGGTTCCAAATGATTACCAAACTCTACCGTAGTCGAACCGACTCGATGATCGGTGGCGTCTGTGGCGGCCTGGGACAGTATCTGGGCATAGATCCCACCATCGTCCGCCTGTTCTTTGTCCTGCTGGCGCTGGGCAATGGCATCGGCGTGTTGATCTACCTGGCGCTGTGGCTCATCGTGCCGCGCGAAGGTCAAGCCGAAGAGGCCACTATGGAGGAGACCATCCGCGCTGGGGCCGGTGAGATCGCCGAGCGAGCGCGCGCACTGGGCGATGACCTGCGCGAGGCCGCGCGTAGCCCCAACCCACAGACCAGCCTGTTCGTCGGCGCTGCTTTGATCGTGCTGGGCGTGGTTTTCCTGCTGCAAAACCTGAACCTCGCCTGGCTGCGTTGGCTGGATTTTGACGTGCTTTGGCCAGTGCTGCTGGTCGTGGCTGGCCTGGCCTTACTGCTACGCCGTGTGAAAGGAGAATGATTATGGACGAGCGAAAACGAAGGGGCCGTCCTGAGCAAAGTCGAAGGGTCAGCCTGGTTGGTCCTGTGATTCTGATCGGTTTGGGCATCATTTTGTTGCTCAACAACCTGGGGATCCTGGAGTGGAGTGTCTGGGAAGTGATCTTGCGCTTGTGGCCGGTCTTGCTCATTGCTTGGGGATTGGACCTCATCATCGGCCGCCGCTCCATCTGGGGTTCCCTGCTGGCCTTGGTGCTGATAGTGGCCCTCTTGGCGGGCGCGCTGTGGCTGTTCGGGTCGGGCATAGGAACCGGGCGGGTGGTGGACGCTGAAGAGATCAGGCAGGCTCTGGACGGGGCGACTCAGGCCGAGATCGTCATCGCTCCTGCCATCGGGACTTTGCACGTCGAGGCGCTGCCGGAATCGGCTAACCTGGTCGAAGGCGCGATCCATCTGGGCAACGGCGAAAGGGCAACGCCCGAGTTCGCAGCGAAGGGCGAGACGGCAACTTTCACCCTGCGGAGTGAGGGTGTGGCGTTTGGCCCCTTCGTTGGTTCGTGGGATGATCAGCGGGGCTGGGACCTGGGGCTCAACCCTGACGTGTCTCTACAGTTGGAGATCAGCCTCGGCGTGGGAAAATCCGACGTTGACTTGACCGGCCTGACGGTGAGCGACCTGGAAGTGACCATGGGAGTTGGCCAAACCACTGTGACCTTGCCCGATGAGGGTCGTTTCCGGGCAGAGATTGACGGTGCCATCGGCCAGACGATCGTCGTCATCCCGGCTGGACTGGCGGCGCGCATCCACGTAGATACTGGGCTGGCCGGGAGACAACTGCCGGACGGCTATCAGCGCCATGGAGACGTCTACACCTCGCCCGGCTACGAGAGCGCCGATAATCGCGTTGATCTGGAGGTGAGCCAGGCCATCGGCAACATCGCGATACGCCACACTAGGACAAGGTAGGTAGGTGAAGCATCTGATCACCTGACCAGGGACCTGTACCACAACAGTGGGAAAAGACTAGCCACCTGACCAGGCCAAAAACTTCCCAGATGACTGGTGCATTGGGGAGTTTTTGTGTTACACTGAGGGCAACGACAACAGGTGAGGTAAAGCGAATGTGAGTTTTACTAGCTGATGACCAAACGAAGGTGCGCTCCGCGCTGAGGCTGTTGTTGGAACAGGAACCGGGGATGAACGTGGTGGGCGAGGCGGCAGAGGCCGATGATCTGTTGGCCCAGGTGGAGGCGACCCAACCTGATCTGGTGCTGCTCGACTGGGAGTTACCGGATCAGGGCGGCGCCGCCACACTGGCCGGGCTGCGGACAGCGCAACCGGGGCTCGTGGTGATCGCCCTCAGCGGGAGACCGGAGGCGCGCCAGGCAGCCCTGGACGCCGGGGCCGACGCCTTTGTCAGCAAAGGAGACCCGCCAGAACGGTTGCTGGCGGCCGTGGACGATTGTTGTTGCCAGCGGCACTGTTGCGCTACAGGCGGCACTGGTGCGTCACAGGCTGTCAGCCAGCGGTCAGCCTAACGTCGGCCAGATTTCGGGTAAGGGTAGGCAAATTGTGATAGAATGGAGAATGTAGAGTATAAACTTGGCCCGTCGGTGGAGTAGCAGAACGATTCGGCTAAGCTCACCGGAGCCTTGTTCTGCGCCAGCCGAACGCGAAACAAGTCTTGTCCTGAGCGTAGTCGAAGGGTTCGCTACTCCAGAAGAAAATTCGGCATGGTTCACGAGTAACCTGAATGTACCTTGACAATTTAAGTTTGGT
>SOHZ01000124.1 GCA_004377365.1 Anaerolineales bacterium
ACCCGTCACTCCTGTGTTGATCACCTCGAAAGGACCATGTTCCTGTAGAAGAGATTCCAGTATCTCGGGGAGTGCTTCGGATTGCTGGACGCCATCGCCGTAGACGAAAGAATCGCCCAGCATCAGAATGCGATAGGTGCCCTCAGGCTTTTGATAGGGATATTCCTCGTCTCGCAGTCCCTTGGAGTTGTGGGTGTATTCTATCCGTCCAGAGATGCTGTCGGGGGACTTGCCCACCATGGAGAAATTTGATCTATTTCTCCAGCCCAATATAGGATCATGCTCAAAAGAGCCATTCCATCCATAGTCCACCCGGCCGTGCCAGTAGTAGGGTATAGCTTGCTCGACAGCTAGCAGACCCAGGATCAGGCCGACGGCAATCAGAACTAAGTTGGCGATAACGTTCAGCAGTCTCTTCATTGTGGCAGAATCTGGCCTGAAGCGGGGAAGATTTTTCCCGGATTCAGAATCCCTTTCGGATCGAGAGCTTTCTTGATATTATGCATGACGTCTATGGCAATGGAGCCGAGATTCATTTCCAAATAGGGGCGCTTCAGGGCGCCCACGCCGTGCTCACCAGAGAGGGCCCCTCCTAGCTCCACGGCGGCGGTAAAGATGTCACCGACGGCTTGTTGGACCCGCTCCCATTCCTCGGGGTCGCGCTGGTCGAAGAGAATGTTAGGGTGCAGGTTGCCATCGCCGGCGTGGCCAAAGATAACAATGGGCAGGTCGTGCTTTTTGGAAATCTCCTTGAGGCGCGCCACCATCTCTGGAATGGCACTGCGGGGCACGGTGATGTCTTCTCCCAGCTTGTTGGGCCGCTTTTGGCCCAGCGATGGGGAGACCGACCGCCGCGCCTGCCACAACTCATCGCTTTCGGCCGCTGTAGTCGCCACCTTGACCTCACTGGCACCTCCCTGGCGGCAGATGTCGGCCACGACCTCGATGTCGCGCCTGGCGTCGGCCTCGTCGCCATCGGTCTCGATGACCAGGATGGCCTCGGCCTCACGAGGCAATCCCATGTGCAGGTAGTCTTCCACACAGTTGATAGCCGTCTCGTCCATCAGTTCCAATGTAGCCGGCAGGATGCCCGCATTCAGCACGGTATTGATGGCCCGGCTGGCGTCGGTCAGCCTGGGGAAAGTGACCAGAGCGGTACGCTTGGCCTCAGGCATCGCCAACAGCTTGACCGTCACCTCGGTAACAACACCCAGGGTACCTTCAGAACCGACGAGGAGCTGCACCAGGTTGTAACCCGTCACGTTCTTGATGGCCTTACCTCCGGTGCAGAAAACCCGGCCGTCGGCCAGAACTACCTCCAGGGCCATGACGTAGTCGCCGGTGACGCCGTATTTCAGACAGCGGGGACCACCGGCATTGGCGGCCACGTTGCCGCCGATAGTTGACTGCTTGATGCTGGCCGGATCTGGCGGGTAGAAGAACCCTTCCGCCTCCACTGCCGCCGCCAGGTCCGCTGTAATCACCCCGGCCTGGGCAGTAGCCATCATGTTGTCGCGGTCAATCTCCAGGATGCGGTTCATGCGGGTCAGGCTGAGGGCAATGCCGCCGGAAAAGGGTATCGAGCCCGCAGCCAAGCCGCTGCCCATGCCCCTGGGCACCACGGGAATCTCTTCCCGATAGGCTACCTTCAATAGCTCTGAGACCTCTCCAGTGTTGGCTGGCAGGACTACCACATCGGGCTGGTGCTCGGTGAAAGTGCCATCGTAGGAATAGCAGATCAGGTCCTCGGGCGAGACCAGCACTTGCTCTGGTCCGACGATGTTTTGCAGTTCTTCGATAAGTTGTCCGTTCATGCTCTCCTGTTACCACTCCTCAAGGGAAACTCGGCTCTCCTCAACTGACTATAACCCTCGCCACCAACTCGGTGATGTCCATCACCCGCAGCCGGGCCTTCTCCCGCCGCACAGCGCCAGTCAGGGTGCGCTTGCACTGTTGGCAGGCGCTCACCAGGTACTTGGCTCCCGTGTCAAGGGCCTGGGCCACGCGACGAGCGGCAATGGCCTCAGAGAGAACAGAGTCCACTGTTTCCAAGTTACCACCCCCACCACAGCAGCGGGCGTTCTGGCAGTTGTCAGCCATCTCCACCAGACGGAGGCCAGGGATGCCTTGCAATACACGCCGGGGCGGATCGTACAGGCCGCTCTTGCGCCCTAGATCGCAGGGATCGTGGTAAGTGACGGTCTCGGGGAACTCTCTCAGTTTCAAGCGCCCCTCCTCGATCAACTCCGCCAATAGTTCCGCGTCGTGCAATACTTCCAGGCCCATGTCCTCCACCACCTGGGGATAGGTGTGAAGCCAGATGTGGTAACAGGAAGGACAGGAGACCACCACCCGCGAGGCCCCACTGGCTTTGACTTGGGCCACATTGTGGCGGATCATGGCCTCGGCTTTGTCACCTTGGCCACTGATAAGCAATGGGTAGCCGCAGCACCATTCCTCACCGCCCAGCAAGGCATAGCTCACTTCGGCCGCTTCCATGACCTCGACCAGGGCCTGGGGGATGCTGTAGCTCATGGGGAAGAAAGAAGAGACACAGCCCACAAAGTAGACGACCTCGGCCTGCTCGATAGGCTTCACCCCTTGTGGTGGACGCTCCAGGTTCTCCGCCCAGATCAGCCGATGAGAATTATCATCCCCAGAGATGTTACAGCAGGTAGAGATGATCTCGCCCAGTTGGCCCAAAGCTGGAGGAAGCAGCCCTCGGACGGCCAAGTCAACCCTGGCGGCGTCCATAAGCTCATCAATCTCCACTTTACTGGGACACAACTCGGTACAGATGTTGCATTGCAAGCAATGATAGATTTTGCGGGCATAGTTCTCGCCGGGCTCCAGCCGTCCTTCGCCCACACCCCGGATCAGGGCTACTTTCCCCCGTGGAGCTTCTGTCTCCACTAGAAGCTCACGGTAAACAGGACAAGTGTACGAGCACAGCCCACAGCGGATACAGCGCAGATACTTTTCGTCATCAAGCAATGTCGTGCTGGCGAGAGGTGTAGAGATAGCTTCCATGACCCTCCAATTCCCGGTTTGCTCCGGCTGGATTTGCAATCCAGCCGCCGGACCGCCGGATTTGCAATCCGACGGGAACAGAAGTTATTCTTTGATGTGCGCTCCAGACACACCAACCCCAAAGAATCTCTCTCTGCTTGCATAATGGGCAA
>SOHZ01000171.1 GCA_004377365.1 Anaerolineales bacterium
AATCGGCCAAGTCTCCAGCAAAAGTGAACTCATCGCTGAGCTTAAAGGTCTTACCCCTGACAGGGCTACTCATCAGTAGGCGATGTGGCTTTTAAGACTGATTGAAAGTGGTTCCTGTTTCTTCAATGCACTCACTTTTAGGATGGAAAAGCCGATGATGTTTCCTTCCTCATCAACCTTTTCCATTACTGCATCGTTTTCTGTCTCTCTGAAGTAACCGGCTTTCCGCTCAAAGATGACCTCAATGTAATCTCCTTCACTGTCATACCAAATTTTTATTTCTTTTCCCATAATATCTCACCTCGCTTTATTGTATCCGTAAAATATGCTGTTATGATGAACAAATCATCAATTAAGACTTTAACTACAACACATAAATATTTGTCGGTAACAGGTGTGAGGTCATAATGCTGATAAAATAGCTCAACATCTGGGTCTGTTCTTGATCTGATAATCTGATCAGGGTTCAATAAGGTGTCTTGTATTTTGTCAATCTGCCCGGACATTTCTGGATGGTCAGTCTCGATATGTTCCTGTCGCTCATATGTTAATCGAATCTGCCGATTGTGGAGGTCTTTAAACCATTTCATTCATCCGCACCAATTCTTCTATTGTTTTGCCATGTTGCCTAACGGCCCCGGCATTTGAGAAATTCGCGCCAGCGATTTGGGCGCAGGGCCGGATGGCCCGCAGCCGCAAATGCTGTAGATAGACGCCGTTGCAAGCGCTTAGCGCGGCAATGAGCGTTTCCCGTTCCCGCCGTTGAAAGCCCGGTGTGTCCCCTGGCACCACTGAAACACTGAGGGGGATGACGGCACTGAATCAGTGCTTTCAACGGTGTCAGTGGTCCTGTGCCCACAAGCGGCGGGTTGGCGAAGGCGCGCCAGCGAATGTGGGCGCAGGGCCGCATGGCCCGCAGCCGCAACCGCCGTAGACAGACACTGTTGCAAGCGCATAGCGCAGCAATGAGCGTTTATCAGGGCAGCGGGCTTGGGTGTCAGCCGTCAACAGCGCGTTATCAACGCAAATCTGTCTATAGTCACTGTAGGTTTCACAGTACCTTCCAAATAACTAGGGTGAGCAGACCAAGACCGATGCCCACCCACTGGAAGACACGAAACAGACACCTAGCCCATAATTGAAGGCCCTTTGTGATGTGTGCGTCTATAAAAGCTTTAGATGATTCATACTTTTTGCGACTCTCGATATGCCTGTACGGAATGATCGGTTCTGATCGCCAATAAGGGTCAGGATCGTCGGCACTGTCTGGTTGCCTACTTGTTAGACCAAGTTCCTGTTCAATCTTGGCTCGGACTGTGACAGTTTCCAAAAGACGCTGGTACACTCGAAAGGTACCCTCAATTGCAATGCGTGAAACTGCATAGATAAGAACTGGGGCGATGCACAGGCACGCAAAATGGTACGGCTCTGAAGCTTGGAAAAGGCCAACCACCGCTCCAGTTAACAGTGCCGATAGAATCCCGGTATAGAAATCAATGCGCTTCTGGTGGGCATCCAGATAGTAATGGTGCTCGTTGATAGCTAACTCGTAGAGCTTCAGGAGTTCTTCACGTTCTGATTCTATCGCTGTCATCATCTCCTGGTCTCCTTGATTTGTGTCGCCTAACTCGTTTGTAGGCGAAGTTTACAATGCGAAGTGCTTCGGTTTAACCGGCTAAATCTCCAGCAAAAGCGAACTCATCACCGGGGAGCAGAACTAAATGGCGTCAAGACTTATGGCCTGGACCAGGCCGTTTGTCACCATCCCTATTGCGATATGCGGTCTCGCCTAACGTTCAAGTCTGACGATTTGCACCCGTCGGGCCAGCAACCCTATTCGGAAGCCAGACCACCTTCAGGCGTCCGAGTCGCCTAGATGTAGACAAGCGCATGTGTGCTAGCCAGGGGTTTGCAGTTAGTGCATTGTTCCCTGGTCAAAGCAATATCATCTGTTCAGGTACATATTTTTTCATAAAGCACAACCTGCCCGAACGTGCAATTATCTCTGCATACTCTGCCCAATTAGCTAACATAGCTCCTAGCTTTTCGACAGTTGCATCAGCCATCTCCAATTGCATTTCTTGTACTAACTTCCTAGCAGCTTGTCTACTAGTTATGCCATTTATGCCTGCCGCTTCGACATACGAAATGAATTGGTTGAACACTTGGATATTTGAGCATTGTTGTCTAAATAGTTGTCGTCTCGTTTTGTCAGAACTTGCAACAAATCTGGCACCTAGAGAGGTCAAACTGTACATGCCGGCTTTGTCATCGCGAGATACAAAACTCAGGTTAAGATTGTCGCTTAACACTTTCTCTACTGACTGGTGGCTCTTGGACAGCTTTTCCATTAGCTGAGAAAAACTGACTTTTCCACCGGCACCATTTATTGCTTCGAGGCATTCGATAATCGCGTTACGAAAGCACATGGGAAAGCGAAACCCTGTCAAGGATGGGGTCCCTTTTTCGACTATTGACTCGAAGACTGCTTCGTCGTCTACTCGACGCAGGCTTTTATCCTTTTTGTTATAGAAAGCTAAGCGCGCATAATGCAACCATAGAGCTGTTGTTTTGCTGTAATATTCCCTTGTTTTCTCCTTAAATACTTGTACGGGGGGGAAGAGATCTTGTAATAGCTGGGCTATATCTGCAAGCGGTATAGTTTCTTTTTCATTGAGTTCGGAGAGCGTTAGACTAACAAGCCGATTCCACTTCAACTGACTCTGCAGGAATGAAAGAATCTCATCTTGCTCAAGATCTATAACCTCGTCCGTGACTGTGAAGACTCGGTTGCGTACATTGACAAGATCAAGACTGCGCAGATCGCGGCTTAAATTGTAAATTGAGGCTATTCTCTTTCCAGTTTCTTCCATTTCTTGCTCAATAGATAGTTCTCCTCGCTCCTTGACTTTCTCGAAGAACTTTAAAGCTCCGCGAGGAGATGTATAGAAGTAATAAGCATCTTCAATTGGTACGGTGCCCGTGATTAAAAACTCTCGGAAAATATCGCTATAGGCGTCATACTTAACATTGGCTAAACTGTCTCCGACGTCTTCAGTGATTTTGACCAGGATTCGTTTGTCAATGAAGCGGTGTAATGAACGATCAATATTGGAAATCTCGAATGACTCACTAAGACGTCGCAGCGTAGTCGGTAATAGTGGAGCAATAGCCTTGAGAAGAGTTCGTTCCTCATCATCAAGACCAGCCAAGTCAGCCTCAAATAGATCCTGAAGCTTCAAATTTGTTTCAATTAGTTCATTCTTGGTCACGCCTCGCGATTTCTGCTCAAGAACATGTGCGCATACTTTCTTCAAAAGCCAAGGAAGTCCACGTGAGAAGGTTATGAGTTGACGACGAAGCTGAACATCTAGCTTACCTTCCCATTGGACCTCTAGTTGTTTCAATATTTCAGAAGTTTCTTCTGGTCCAAACTCCCCTAATTGCCTTAATGGTAACGACTCGCGAACAATATCATCCCTCTCATGATGTGGAAAGCCTTCTGCTAATGACCATAAATCACTCTTCCAAGCGAATCCAAACAAGATTGCTAGCTGCTTTTCAATCACCCTCAAGTATAGCGTTCGAATTGCCTTTGTTACTTCGGGATATTCAAATACCTTTTCAAACTGGTCGAAAAACAATACTGCCAGATACCCTTGCTTGTCAATTGCCTCGTGTGTATCTGTCAATGTCTTGATAAGTGAGTCCAATCCCTCAACCCGTACAGATTCCAGGTCATCTCTGAGTTCTGGAATTTGGCGTAATTCAAAAAGAAGCTCATTGATACTGTCGAAAAGAAAACTAACATCATCACACAATCGGCTATCAATCGGTACGAATACCATTTTTGCTTCTTGCAATTCCTGGCGAGCTTTGAGCGCTAGCGAGGACTTACCAATACCTGATTTGCCCGAAACTATGATACCACGTGAACTTGTCTTTCTTTGTCTAACATCTTGAATGAACTCTGCTAACTCGGTACGCTGCAAGTCCCGTCCCACAAAGAATTGAGGGGCTGCAGGGAATCGGTAGTCAAACCAATCTGAACTCATACGAACGCGCACAACTGTGCGAGAGGGTGATATGTCATCAAGTCTAGGTAAATCCTCTATATTCGGGCAAGTGAGCTTTTCAGTAGCCAGGTCATGTTTAAGACTTAACAAACGCTCTATGGTTGCCCTCTCAGTGACAAAAGATCCTGTGGGGCCGTAGAACACAACAGCGTTTGGCTCAGTACCGTCTGATGACATCAATAACTGAGCCCAAAACAAGGACGCAGCTTTATTGTTATCCTCAACGCACAGAATCTGCGTGTCGCCACAATTTCGTGCGTATCTGTTGGTCGCTTGTCCACGAATTATATCGGGAGAGGCGAGTTTATAATGTTGTATCAGAAACTCGATAATTTCGTCCTGAAGATAGCAAGTCACCTGATCTCCATGTCTGGCTTTCAGCTTGTCATCCCAAACTTCCTGGGCTTTTGAATTGAGCGGTGATAAGGTGAATAGAAACCCCCTGATGTCAGGAGTCTCATATTTCTTGTCCATGAATTTGAAGCCGAACTTTTGTATGTCGGTAGAGTTTAGTGAACCTTCCTGAGCTTTGCACTCAGCAAAAAACTTCATCTTCCCAAGAATTGACACGCCTTCAATATCTATTTCCAAGCCACTCTCACTTTTGTTCATGTGCGTAACGGACATTTTCAAGTGCTCCAATAACGCACGCATCAGGTGTTCGAAGAGGTGTCCTTTGCTGTTGGCTTTGGCAGCTGCGGTTTTCCCGCTACCGAGAATGTGTAGATAAATCATGAGTGCCCTCCCGTCCACTTGACATTCTAAGTAGATATGCAAAGTACTTCGGTTTAATCGGCTAATCTCCAGCAAAAGTGAACACATCACCGGGGAGGCGAGCGTTCATAGCTGCCTCACCCCACCACCACCTCCGGCATCAACAGTGAGCTGAGCTGTGCCAGCAGTTGCTGGTCGGTGAAGCCGTGCAGGGTGATGGCCCCGCCGCGGCAGGCGGCCACGCACACCCCACAGCCCTTGCACAGGGCCGCGTTGATCTCGGCCACCATCTGATGGGGCCGCGTCTCCACTAACTTGTTGGGGGTGTGACGCAAAGAACCTGAACAAGTTAGGGACTCCGATGTGTTTCGCGGAAACTCCCAGAGGCCCCAAATTCGTGTCCATTTCGTGCGCTTTGTTCCTTCGTGACATTCGTGTTCAGAACTCACCACGCGGGCCCTGGTAGACCCGGTAAACTGTTTCCGAGAGGGTCACCAGGCTCCGCCGAAGCTGCTGCTCTGTCAATGCCTTGGTTCTCAGAAAGCGTCCGAGGACATCGTTCACCACTTCCACCGTCTGATGACGCAGCCGCAATACGAGGATGCCCACTGTGCCCCTTTCAACGAAGTAATAGATCTGCCCAAAGTCGAGGTCATGTGTGAGGATGACGTGCCCCTCACGCTTTGCCAGGGCGACAATCTCCCGATCACTCAGCCGCCAGGGCCCATCACGGCGCAGGCTGTGGCACGGATAGCCCAGAGCCTCGAGGTAGTCAGCCGATTCCGGGGAGATGTTCTCGTCGGCGAGGAATGAGAGCGTCATGCCGGCGTCTCCGCCGCGGCAAGAGGGTGGACTTCCTCGTAACGCATCCGTTGTTCAGCATACCACAGTGCAGCCTGGACATCCTCACGGGTCAGGCCCGGGTAGGCCTGGAGGACACGTTCCACATCATAGCCTGCAGCTAACAAATTGAGGATCAGGTAAACCGGGACCCGCGTACCGGCTATGACTGGCTTGCCCGCCAAGATGTCCGGGTTGACTTCAATCCTTCGATATAGGAGATTGTCCATAGCTTTAACTCCTTTATTGTGTGCAAAGTGTACGACTAGGCTAGTCTCTGGCTCAAAAGTCCGCCCTGTGTCATCCCACCACCATCTCCGGCATCAGCAGCGAGCTGAGCTGGGCCAGCAGTTGCTGGTCGGTGAAGCCGTGCAGGGTGATGGCCCCGCCCCGGCAGGCGGCCACGCACACCCCACAGCCCTTGCACAGGGCCGCGTTGATCTCGGCCACCAGTTGATGAGGTCGCGCCTCCACCAGCTCGATGGCGCTGGCCGGGCAGACCCTTCGCCTTTCCCTTCGACTTCGCTCAGGGCAGGGCTCAGGACAGGCCTCCACGCACAGCCCGCAGGCCACGCAGCGCAGGGGCAGCACCTTGGCGCTGAGGGGTTTAGGGGACTAATTCTCAATAATAACATTCTACCACAATTTGGGCCTTTTGTCCAGAGGTTTTCATTAAAAATGTAAAGATAATTTGTCACAACTGGTATATAGGATTGTACACATGATCTGCGCAAAATGGGTCAACGTGGATTCGAGGGGCAAGACCTGACAAAAGGGGTAGTGGGATTTGCCTGATTAGCGAAATTGTGATAAAATACGTCACGTTCTGCCCTCTTCCCCCAGAATCTCAACCAATGCACACCGTAGGCGGGCTCCCCAGGGCAGAGCATGTACCACCAGCAAGTAGCAGTTTGATTCCCCAACCTGGCAGTAGGATATCTGGCAAAGTTCTAAAGTTGCACTGGTTGGGGAGTGCTTTGCGTTTTAGGAAAAGTGTGGTATAATATTCGCCGTTTGTGACAGAAGGAACGGAGGGGCTTGACATTGCTGTCAGATTACACCTTCATCGGTATCTTTGTTGTCGTAGCCATTGCCTTTCCCATCGTTGCCCTGGCTTTGGCTTTTTTCATCCGACCCAAAAAGCCCGATGCGGTGAAATCCTCCACCTATGAGTGCGGTCTCGAAACCATTGGCGAAACGTGGGTGCAGTTCAGAGTTCAGTATTACATCTATGCCCTCGTTTTCGTCATTTTTGACATCGAGACCGTTTTTCTTTATCCGTGGGCGGTGGCTTACAACAAGCTGGGTCTCTTGGCCCTGGTGGAGATGTTCATCTTTTTGGCTATCCTGGTCGGCGGATTGATCTACGCCTGGCGCAAAGGCGCTCTGGAGTGGGTTTAACAAGATGCAAGATGCATGATGCAAGATGTATGATCCAAGGTGCATTTTGCATCCTGTATCATGTATCCTGTATCGTGCATCCTGTATCTTGAACTATAGAAATTCTCTCTGGAGTAGCGAAACTTGTTTCGCGCTCGGCCGGTGCAGAACAAGTTCTGCTACTCCATCAATGGTAAGTTCAAATCGAGGGATCTATGTCTGAAGAAGAATTGATGGAAGAGCAGATCAAACGTAACATCCTTCTCACCACGGTTGATGCAGTCTACAACTGGGGCCGCAAGTGCTCTGTGTGGCCGATGGCCTTCGGCCTGGCTTGCTGTGCCATCGAGATGATCGCCGCTGCGGCTGCCCGCTATGATTTTTCCCGCTTCGGGATGGAGATCATGCGCGCCTCTCCTCGCCAGGCTGACTTGATGATTGTGGCTGGCACCATCACCCACAAGATGGCCCCTCAGGTGCTGCGCCTCTACCACCAGATGCCAGAGCCCAAGTACGTACTGGCCATGGGCTCCTGTGCCACGGCCGGTGGTCCCTTCCCCAGCTACGCCGTGCTGCAAGGGATAGATGAGCTATTGCCGGTGGATGTCTACGTGCCCGGTTGTCCCCCTCGGCCAGAGGCTCTTATTCAGGGCTTTATGAAACTGCACGACAAGTTGATGAAACAGTCCATCAAGACGGTGCCGTGGTATCAGAAGGAACCTGCGCGGTAGCTGCAAGAAGCGGACGAGGAGAGTCCAAAGTGACCAATGACGAGATTCTTGCCAAGTTAAAAGGGAAATACCCTCAAGCTGTAGTGGACACGCCAGAATTGATTGATTTCACCGTGGCCGTCAAGCCGGAGATGCTGATGGAGGTGGCCACTTTTCTGCACGACGAGTGTGAATTGGATTACATGGCAGACGTGACGGCCGTGGACAGGCCGGAACGGTTCGAGGTGGTCTATCACCTGTACTCCATCAAGAACCAGACGCCAGGCCCCTTCGTGTTAAAGGTCTACCTGGAGGACAAGGGTAACCCCAAGGTGGCTTCGGTCACGCCCGTATGGCGGGGGGCCAATTTCCAGGAGCGCGAAGTCTACGACCTGATGGGGATTACCTTTGAAGGCCACCCCAACCTCAAGCGCATCTTGCTCTGGGAGGGTTTCCCCGGTCACCCCTTGCGCAAAGACTTTGAGAACCGGACGTTCACCTTCAAGGAACTGGAACCGACGCGACCCAAACCGCCGGACTGGTAGCAAATTGCGGGGGCAAATTACGAGGGTGTGGCTAAAACAACTTGGAGTAGAGGCTTTAGCCGGCTTTTTCCGCCTGAAGGCTCCACTCCCCAAGCTATTTTAGCCAGACCCAAACTACGATCCGCTACCTGCCATCCGCCATCTGTGAGGACAGCGAATGCTCAAGACTGAAACGATTACCCTCAACCTGGGCCCTCAGCACCCCTCAACCCATGGGGTCTTTCGCCTCAAGCTGCAACTGGACGGTGAGGCGGTGCGAGACCTGGAACCGGTGATGGGCTACCTTCACCGTGGTATCGAGAAGCTGAGTGAAGAGCGCACCTACATCCAGGTGGTGCCCCTCACCGATCGCCTCGATTACGTTTGCTCCATGACCAACAACCAGGCCTACGTGACAGCCGTGGAAAAGCTGGCTGGCATCGAGGTGCCAGAACGGGCCGAGTACATCCGCGTCATTATGGCCGAGTTCACCCGCGTCATCAACCACTCGATGGCCGTAGGTTTCCTGTGGAACGAGCTGGGGGCCTATTTTACCCCGGTCGTCTACTGCTTCCGTGAGCGGGAGCGCATCCTCGACCTCTTTGAGATGGTCTGCGGCTCGCGCATGATGTGCAATTACATGCGGCCTGGGGGGGTATCGGCTGACCTGCCCCAGGGACTCATTCCCCATGCGAAAAAGCTCAACGACCATCTGAAGACTTTTGTTGATGAGCTCGACCGCCTGCTCAGTGAGAATGAGATTTTCCTCTCGCGGGCGGTGGATGTGGGGGTGTTGCCGGCCGATGTAGCTGTCAATGCTTCTATCACTGGCCCCATGCTGCGCGCTTCCGGGGTGCCCTATGACATCCGCAAGGTGGACCACTATTCCATCTACGACCGCTTTGATTTCGAGGTGCCCACCTGCGAGCATGGCGACGTCTGGGACCGCTATTATCAGCACATCCTGGAAATGTATCAAAGCGTGCGCATCATCGAGCAGGCTCTGGACAGCATCCCCGATGGGGAGGTGATGAACAAGGCCGCAGCCAAGGCCATCCGCCGGCCAGCGGAAGGTGAGGCCTACGGCCGCATCGAATCGCCCAAAGGAGAACTGTCTTTCTTCGTCGTCAGCGATGGCTCGGGCAACCCTTACCGCTTGCGCATCCGCCCGCCCTCGATGATCAACCTTAGCGCCCTGAAAGAGATGTGCCAGGGTCATAAAATCCAGGACATCGTGATCATCCTGGGCAGCGTCAACCTGACTATGGCTGATTTGGATCGTTAAGGGCTCGCAAGAATATAACTTCCCGGTTTGCTCCGGCTGGATTTGTAATCCAGCCGCCGGACCGCCGGATTGCAAATCCGGCGGGAGCGGAAGTTATTCTTCTACGGACCCTAACGATTTGCCACCTGTACCGCCTGTACCGCAATAGTGGTGCAATAGTGGCAAAAGATGCTGTATGACGAGGGTGAACGGGTGATTGCCTTCCGCGCTCTCCGTCATTCCGCGTTTCCGCGTTCAAGGGAGAATGGTATGGAATTTGTGAGAGACCTGTTCGTCAACATTGGCACCTGGTTCTCCGGCTGGCTGGCAGGATTGGGGTTCCTGCCCGGTTGGGCTGTGGAACTGATCACGGATCTGGGAGGCGTCATCATCCTTGTCATCATTGGTCTGTGTTCGGTGCTCTTCCTTACCCTGGGTGAGCGCAAAGTCATCGGCCGTATCCAGGACCGCCCCGGCCCTAACCGCTGGGGGCCCTTTGGCATTTTCCAGCCGGTTGCCGATGGTATCAAGATGCTCACCAAGGAGGACATTGTCCCTAGTGGGGCTGACTATTGGATGCATCTTTTGGCCCCGATCGTCATCATAATCCCGGCCCTGCTCATTTACGCCGTGCTGCCTTTCGGTGCGGGGCTGCGGGGTACCGACCTCAACATTGGCATTCTCTATATCGTAGCTTTAGGCTCTATCGGCACCATTGCCATCTTGATGGCTGGCTGGTCGTCCAACAACAAATATGCCCTGTTGGGTGCCTTCCGTGTGGTGGCCCAGCTCGTCAGCTATGAGATCCCGATGGTATTGAGCATCGTCGCCGTCGTGCTGCTCAGTGGCTCCATGTCCATGGTTGACATTGTTGAGGGGCAGGCCGTGCCTTACATCGTCGCTATGCCCCTTGTTTTCCTGGTCTATATGGTGGCGGCTTTCGCCGAGTTGTACCGTGCTCCCTTTGACATGATCGAGGCCGATTCGGAGCTGGTGGCCGGTTACTTTACCGAATACAGTGGGATGAAGTTTGTGATGTTCTTCATGGCCGAGTACATCAACCTACTGGCTGTGGCGGGCATTATCACCACCTTGTTCCTGGGCGGCTGGCGGTTCTTCGGGCTGGAGCGCCTCTTGCCTTTGTTGAGCCCCTTTATCTTCCTGGCCAAGTGTGTGGTTGTGGTCTTTCTCTTCTGGTGGGTGCGGGGTACCTTCCCACGCATCCGCATTGATCACCTGCTGGCCCTGGCCTGGAAGTTCCTCGTTCCCCTGGCCCTGGTCAACCTGATGGTCGTTGGGCTGGTGGACAAGCTGGTGGAGGGCGCGGTGCTCACCGCTATTCTCCTGCTGGTGGCCAACGTCGTCGAGGCGGTGGTCGTCCTCGTCATCCTGAGTGTGGTTGGTCGTAAGACGCGTTCGAAGAGGTTACAGCGCATAACCCGACCAGGGTAGTCGGCAAACCTTCCCGAAAGCTTAGAGACGCCTTGGCCTGTACCGCAACAGTGGTAAAAGCGTCCAGGCACACTTGGTCGGCGTGTCCTTGAAGCTTTCGGGAAGGTAGGTATCTTTCAAAAGCAACAGAACTCGAGGTGTCTATGTACGTTCGAGGTATGGTT
>SOHZ01000345.1 GCA_004377365.1 Anaerolineales bacterium
CAAGACATCACTTACCTCAAAGAGTTGGATGAGATAAAGTCCGATTTCGTGGCTACTGTCTCTCATGACCTGCGTTCGCCCCTGAGCATAATTGAGGGCTACATAGACTTGTTGAAAAAAGTGGGACCCCTCAATGCACAGCAAAGTCAATTTGTGGGAAGGATCAAAGTGGCCACGGCGAATATGACTCAGCTTATCACCGACCTGCTGGATCTGGGCAAGATCGAGGCTGGCCTGGAGATGGAGATGACACCCTGCGACCTGGAATACATCATTGACTTGGTCATCACCGGCTTGCAAGGGTGGGCCGAGCGCAAGGGGATCGAGCTGCGAGTCGAGTTGCCAGAAAACATCCCTACAGTGCAGGGCAATTCCACACGTCTCTGTCAAGCCGTGACCAATCTGGTGGACAACGCTCTGAAGTACACTCCCAGCAGAGAGACAGTGACTATCAGGCTAGTGGTGGAGAACGGCTCAGTGACTGTATGCGTTAAGGACACGGGGATTGGCATCGGCCCCGATGACCTTCCTCATATCTTCGATAAATTCTATCGCGTGGAGAGAGAGGAAACGCGCGATATTGCCGGTACAGGCCTGGGATTGGCTATCGCCAAGTCTGTCGTAGAGATGCACCATGGGCGCATTTGGGCAGAGAGCGAGCCAGGGGCAGGTAGCACTTTCAGCTTTACTCTACCTGTTTTAGAAGGAAGCTGAAGGAGCTGAGGGGGATACCCACCTCAGTTCCCTCCAAACTCTCGAATCCTTTTTGGGGGAGGTCTGGTGACAGAGACTGCCCAGGTCAAGGTAGCTGCAGAAGCCCACGTTTACGTGGCCGCTCATCACGTCAAGACCTTGGCCAGACAAATGGGTTTCAACGAAACCGATCAGACACGCCTCGAGACTGTTACCTCCGAACTGGCTCGCAACATCGTCCTTTACGCTGGCGAGGGGGCCATTAAGGTCCAGGCCGTAACCAAAGGCAAGCGGCGAGGGCTCAAGATCCAGGCTCTCGACCACGGACCTGGCATTGCGGACATAGAGCAGGCTATGAAGGATGGCTATACCACCTCGGGTGGTTTGGGTTCGGGTCTCGGTGGGGCAAAGCGCATGATGGATGAGTTCCATATAGAATCGGCACCCGGCTGGGGGACCACAGTTACAGCCATCAAGTGGCTGAAAGAACAATAGAGAACTCCAATTCCTGAGGAGGCTCTGGCCTTCGTAGGGGAGAAAGGTAGTATGGCTGAGAAAACCGACCTCGATCAACATAAAGAGCTCGTGAAAGAACGCCTCAAATCCCTGCTTGATGTAGTGCAAAGCGTATCTTCGGGTGACTTCTCTGTGAGGGTAAAGACCCCTGAAGAGGAAGACGAGTTTACCACTTTGTCCATCGAGTTGGAGAGGATGATAGATGATCTGATTGAGGCCAACAGGGTGAGTGAGGAGAGGATGGCCAAATTGCAAGCGGTTATTGAGGAAAAAGAGCGTCTATCGAAGACAGTAAGTGAGCTCTCCTCACCGGTCATCCAGGTCTGGGAGAATGTGCTGGTCATGCCCCTCGTCGGGGCCATTGACTCGGCACGGGCCACTCGCATCACGGAAGACTTGCTGACCGGCATCACCAAAAATCAGGCCGAGATAGTTATTATTGACATCACCGGTGTACCCGTGGTAGACACCAGTGTGGCCAACCACCTCATACGAACCATCAAAGCTGCAGCCCTTTTAGGAGCCAAATGCGTGGTGGTGGGCATTAGCAGTGAAGTAGCCCAGTCCCTGATCAGTCTGGGCGTGGACCTTTCGGAGGTGGTCACTCGCAGCAATCTGCAAGCGGGCATCCGGTATGCCATGGAAATGATGGGGTTAGAGGTAGTGCCCAAGAAAAGGGAGAGATAGATCAATGGAAGTTGCTCGCATCCCTATCCTGCAAATCGAAAACTACCTGGTAGCTTCAATACAGACGGCTCTACACGACAAGGCCGCTATCCAGTTCAGGGACGATCTCTTGGAACGCATCTATGCAACTAAGGCCAGAGGGCTGATCCTGGACCTGACGGCCGTGGATGTGGTGGATAGCTTCCTGGCTCGGCTCACCGGCGACATTGCCGAGATGGCGAGCCTGATGGGTACGACCGTCGTCATCACCGGTTTACAGCCAGAGGTAGCCATAACTCTGGTGGAGCTAGGGGTCGAACTGAGAGGAGTGACCACGGCCCTCAACCTAGAGAAGGGCATCGCCGCTCTGCGCAAGATGGTGGAGAAGGAAAGCAGCAATGGCACCATCGGCTGAGGAACGATGTGTCCCTGTCAAAACCGATCTGGACATTGTCTCGGCCCGGGTGGAGGGGCGGGACCTGGCCAAAGAGTTGGGCTTTGGCACCATTGACCAGGCCCGTATTGCCACAGCCATTTCTGAATTGGCACGCAATGTTGTCTTATACGCGCCAGAAGGCAAGGTGACGGTCAGAGCTATCATTTCGGATGATGGAGAGCGAGGGATAGAGGTGATCTGTGAGGACAATGGGCCTGGGATAGCTAACGTAGAACTGGTGATGCAGGATGGTTACAGTACGAGCTCTGGTTTGGGGATGGGCCTGCCAGGCACAAAACGGCTTATGGATGAATTCGAAATTGAGACCAAATTAGGTGTAGGCACCAGGGTCGCGGTGAGAAGGTGGCTAAAATGAGTCGAATGGAACTCGGCATAGTCCATCGTCCCAAATCTGGCCGTAACATCTCGGGAGATGCCTATTTGGTCAAAGAGGAGGAGGAAGCAACTTTAATCTGTCTGGTTGATGGATTAGGCAGCGGCGAGGCTGCGGCAGAAGCAGCTCAGGCTGCCATCCGTTGCGTCGAGGTTGGCAGCACCTTACCCCTGAGCGACATCATGGCTAAATGTCACCGGGCACTCAGGGGGACGCGGGGTGCAGTAATGGCCCTGCTGCGCGTCAGTTTCGCAGAGCGCACGATAACCTTCGTGGGCGTGGGCAACATTGGCATCCACGTTCGCAGCACTGCCCTTGTCAAACCTATTTCAAGGAACGGCATCGTGGGTTACCGCTTGCCAAGCCTGAAAGAATTCACCTATCCATACACCCCCGGTGACCTCTTCGTGCTCCACACCGATGGGATTTCAAGCCGCCTTACCCTGGATGATGCTCTGCGGACGGAAGAGGCGCAGGACGTGCAGACTTTGGCGAATGCAATGGCCCGGAATTTCGGCAAGGAGAACGATGACGTCACCGTACTCGTGGCAAGATAACAGAACGTTAGACAGGACCAGGGAACTCCCATCGAATTGAAGATCGTTTGGAGTCACCTTGGGAAGCCTCTGTCGCTTTTGAACTCGTTCCTCTCAGGGGAGACAGGGGATCGGTTGAGACAAGCGAAGAGGCACTGGATCAAGAGCATGGCGCATCAGGAAGACCTGGCACTGGAACAAAATAGGGCAGACGAAAAAGGGTCAACGGCAACTGTTCATGAGCAACAGTTGCTGGCAGAACTTGCGGCTTTGCAGCACATTGGCCAGAAGCTCAACTCAACCCTGGATTTGGGGCAAATCCTGGAGGCAGTTTTGGAGGAGGCCATCGGAGCTACACCAGCCACTCATGCCAGCATTCACCTTGTTGACCAGGACACCAAGCAGTTGCACCTACGAACCTGGCGCGGCTATAGCCCTGAGCAAGTGGCAGCCATGGAGGACGCCAAGGATTGGTCAGCACAGGGTATTATCCGCCGGATGATCGAAACAGGTCAGACGGCTTCGCTCCCCAACGTAAGCCAGAATCCCAATTGCTACTGTCTGGTGCCAGAAACCCATTCCGAGTTGGCCGTGCCCATCTGCTACGCCGGAGAGGTAGTGGGTGTCATCAACCTCGAAAGCCCTGAACGGGCCGCATTCAGCTCAGATAGTATCCGTTTCCTTGAGACTCTGGCGGATCAGGCAGCCATAGCCATCGGCAACACCCAGCGTTATGAGGATCAGGTGAGACAGGGGGAGGCCCTGAGCCGTCGGGTGGAACAACTGGCCACCCTTTTTGAGATCTCTGGTGCTTTGCGCATGGACCTAAGCCTTGGGGACATCTTGGAGCGGATCATCCACGCTATCCCCGATGCGGTTGGTTTCAACAGAGCCCTGCTCAGTTGGGTGGAAGGAGATTCACCTTATCTAAAGCGAGTGGTATCGGCCGGGATACCCCTTGCCGTTTTCAGACAACTCCAACGAATATGTCAGCCTCTAGCCAAACTCGAGGCGGTCATGCGCGACGAGTACCGTATTAGCAACTCCTTTTTCATCCCCCATCATTATCAGGAGGATTGGGGGAAAGATTTGGCCATCTACACGCCGCTGGAAGGAGAAAAGGAATGGCATGAAGGGAAGTGGCATCCCAACGATATGTTATTGGTGCCTCTCAAGAGCGCAGACGGAGCCATATTGGGGCTGCTGTCCGTAGACGATCCCCAGGACAGCCTGGTGCCCACTCAAAGGACCATAGAGACCCTGGAACTCTTCGCCAATCAGGCTTCCGTGGCCATCGAGAACTCCCGACTCCTCGATGAGCGAGAACGTCGTATTTCGGAGTTGGGTACTCTCACCATCATAGGCCGGATCATCACCTCGGTCATAGAGCTTGATGAATTGATGGACAAAATCTACCAGCAGGTCAGCCTGGTAATGGACACCACCAACTTCTACATCGCCCTCCATGACGAAGAGAAAAATGAGGTGAGCTTCGAGATCGAAGTAGAGAGGGGGAAGCGTCGTCCCAAGAGGAGACAGGAGGCCGAGATCGGCCTGACCGGTTATATCATCCACACCCGCCAGCCGGTTTTGATAAAAGAGAATATGCTCCAGTTTCTCAAGGAGATAAAGGCCGAGCCCTCCGGCGAGTTGGCCCAGTCATGGCTGGGAGTGCCCATGATTGCCGCTGGGCGGGTGGTGGGAGTGATGGCCGTGCAGAGCTACGAGGAGGAGGGTACCTTCGATAATGAGCACCTGGACCTTTTGTTTACTATCGCCAATCAGGCAGTCATCGCTATCGAGAACGCCCGCCTTTTTGAGGAAGCCCGCCAGCGAGCCACCCAGTTGGAGGCCATAGCCGAGCTTGGCCAACACATCACCTCTATTCTGGATCTAGATGAACTGCTCTCCCAGGTCGTGGAGCTCATCCAACATATCCTGGGTTACTATCATGTTCACGTTTTCCTGGTTGATGAGGTATCAAAGGAGGCCGTCTTCCGAGCCGGTTCTGGCGAGGCCGGGCGGTTGATTGAGGAACAAGGCGGCGTCCGTC
This sequence comes from Anaerolineales bacterium, assembly GCA_004377365.1. Lineage (GTDB taxonomy): Bacteria > Chloroflexota > Anaerolineae > E26-bin7 > E26-bin7 > E26-bin7. The sequence goes on from SOHZ01000345.1 coordinate 5,295, forward strand.
TTGAGGTTGGCGAGCAGGGCATCATTGGCTGGGTAGCCGGTGCTGGCCTGCCACTATTGGTCAACGATGTGGCACAAGAACCGCTCTACATGCCCAATGACGCTCTACCAGCTACCAGATCAGAGTTGGCGGTGCCCCTGAAGATTGGCCAGCGAGTTATCGGTGTTCTGGATGTCCAGAGCGACGAATTGAACGCCTTTGACCTGGATGATGTGGCCATATTGCAGGCCCTGGGCGATCAGGTGGCCATCGCTATCAATAACGCTCGCCTCTTCGAGGAGCTAGAAGAACACAAGGCCACCCTGGAGGAGCGGGTGCGAGAACGTACTGAAGAGCTGGCAGCCGCCCTGCATCACCAGGAAATCGAAGCCGACAAGACCAAGGCTATTGTGGAAGGCATTGCTGATGGGGTTATCGTCTTTGATGCCAATAACAAGGTGATCATGATCAACCCCACCGCTGAGCTCATGCTGAATCTGCCTGTGCCTATCGTTTTGGGTCAAGATATGCGTGATCTCATCGAAGAGGCTGATGAAGCCTTTGGTCGCGAGGCAATCCTGACGGTCTTGACGGTGCTGAGCGCCCTAGTAGGTAGCCGGGAGAGGTTGGAGGCCGGGGAACCATTGACCCAGACACGATTCCAGATGGGGGAGAAGACCATTGCAGCCAGTTTCACATCGGTGGCCTTGACAGACGAAGGACCTTTTAACGTGGTGGCTGTTTTCCGCGACATCACCAAAGAGGCCGAGATAGACCGTATGAAGAGCGAGTTCCTCTCTATGGCGGCTCACGAACTGCGTGCACCCATGACGTCTATCAAGGGGTATAGTGACATGCTCCTTATGGGGTTGGCCGGAGAATACGACGAGAGGCAGAAACAGTTCCTGGATACCATCAAGGCTAATGTTGACCGGGTGCTGGAGATGGTCAACGAGTTCTCAGAAATCTCCCGCCTCGAAACCGGGGCTTTAAAGTTGGACGCCAAGCCCCTTCACCTAGACGATTTAGTATCTGAAGTAATCGTCTCATTACTGCCGCAGATCGAGGCCAAAGAGATCAATCTGACTGTCGAGGTGCCACCAGACTTGCCTGCGGTGTGGGGCGACCGCACCCGAATCATCCAGATCCTGACCAATCTGGTCACTAACGCCTACAAATACACCCCAAAGGGGGGACGAATAGCCATCACGACCCAGTGGGTTGACGATAGCGTGCAGGTGGATGTTGCCGATACAGGGATAGGCATCGCCCCTCAGGATCAAGAGAAGCTCTTCACCCGTTTCTTCCGCGCCGATCACCCTGAAATCCGACGGGTGACAGGCACAGGTCTTGGCCTTTCCATCACTAAATCTATCGTTGAGATGCACGGTGGACACATTTGGGTGGAGAGTCAACTGGGAAAAGGTAGCACTTTTAGCTTTACCCTACCTCTGGCAAACTATATGCAAAGAGATTTGGAGATATGAGCCACAACACCCCGCTTGCAGAGCTCATAGAATAGGAGCCAAGATGCCCACAATCCTAGTTGCTGAAGATGAAAAAGACATTCGGGAGTTGATTGCTTTCACTCTGCGTTTTGGCGGTTTTGAGGTAGAGGAAGCTGCCAATGGGATAGAAGCGGTCGAGAAGGCACGTAAGCTCCGTCCAGACCTGATCATCTTGGACGTGCGGATGCCCAAGAAGACAGGCTATGAAGCCTGCCAGGAGCTCAAAGAGACAGAGGAGACCAAAGACATCCCCATTGTCTTCCTCTCGGCCAAAGGACAGAAGACGGAAATCATCGAGGGCATGAAGCTAGGAGCTGTGGATTATATCATCAAGCCCTTCGAGGCTGAGCTGTTGCCTGAGCAGATGGCTGAAATTCTAAAGGAAACGACCCGGCACAAGAAGTGAGCAACTGGGACTTCCGACACCGATTTCTAGCGTGAGCAATGAGCGCGATTGTTATTGATGGTGGAATAATTCATTACGAGAGTTGGGGGCGAGGTGGTCCCCTTATCCTGCTCCACGGTTGGCTGGGATCCTGGCGCTATTGGATGCCAACTATGGAGGAGCTCGCCGAACAGCATCGCACCTATGCCCTTGATCTGTGGGGTTTTGGGGACTCTGACAAGTCAACAAACCGTCACGGTGTAGAGAAGTACGTAGACCTCCTCAAAGCCTTCATGGACGAGTTGGGCGTCGCTCCGGCTGCACTAGTGGGGCACTCCCTGGGGGCAACCGTGGCCGTCAAATTTGCGGTCGCCAATCCCAATCGGGTAACCAAATTGATGCTGGTGAGCCTGCCGGTGGTGGGTGAGGCCATCAATCGGCGTCTGTTTACCGCTGGCAGCACCTCCCGGCTTGGTCGACTCTTAGGTGGTCGCTGGCCTGTTGACCACGAGGAGGTGTTAGCAGAGGCGGAGAAGGCCAATGAAAACGTCATCGCTTTAACTGTGCAGGCCTGCGCAGAGCTGGATTTGCGGGAGAATTTGAGACAGATAAAGGTGCCATTGTTAGCAGTCTACGGGGAGAAAGATAACCTCGTTGATCCCACTCAGGCCAAGCTACTTGAGAATACGGCCAGTAACGTTAGATCTATTACTTTACCTGAATCGCGTCACTTCCCTATGCTGGACGAAGCCAGCAAATTCCACCGGCTGTTAAGGGATTTCCTGGTGACGGATGACCTGGAAAGCTTGACGTTGAAAGAAGAATGGCGGAGGCGAACCCACTAAAAGCAGCGGTGGTGTTGTCAGGGGACCGGGTGATTGGCAAACCGGACGCTCCAACTAATCTGCACCTGGCAACCTGGCCCCATCCCCAGAGAGAAGATCAGGAGGTAACCAAATGGCTGAAGAAAAACGGATGCCCAATGTGATGCAGCGAAACCTGCTGGCGGCTGTTGCCGATGTCCTGGGGGAGAACGGCCTGAAGGCCGTCTTGAACGTAGCGGGTTTGCAGCGGTTCATTGACAATCCTCTCCCTAATGACATGGAATTGGGCGTCACTTTTGCCGACTATGGCATGACCCAGCAAGCCGTCGAGGACGTTGTAGGGCCAAAGGGGGCCAAGATGATGCTAACACGCATCGGCCGGGCAACCTTCCGCTATGCCCTGGAGGAGCGGCCGGCTGTCTTGGGGTTAGTCGGTGTGGCTCTCAAAGCCCTGCCAACGGGTGCTCGGATGAAGGTGGTTCTCGCCAGCCTGGCCAGAGCCGCCACCAAGGATGTCCACCAGCCAACCGACATCGAAGAACATGATGACCACTTTCTCTTCGTGGTGGATGAGTGCCCCTGTCGGTGGCGAGGGAAAAAGGACAAGCCGGTCTGTTTCGTCACGGTGGGCGTACTTCACGGAGCTCTGCACTGGGCTACAGGCAAGAGGTTTAACATAGAAGAGGTCAGTTGTATTGCCATGGGCGACACTGCCTGTCGCTATCGAATTGATAAGGAACCACTGGAGGGTTAAATGCATACACCGCTCATCGCTGGCAATTGGAAGATGAACAAGGCCATCGAAGAAGCTGTGAACCTGGTCCGTGAAATGCGGCCAGGGCTAAACGAGGTGCCAGGTGTGGACAAGGTCCTCTGTCCTCCCTTCACGGCCCTGGCTGCGGTCAAGGAATTGCTAGAGCCAACCACGATCAAGCTGGGCGCTCAAAATATGTACTGGGAGGAGAAAGGGGCCTACACCGGGGAAATCTCTCCCCTGATGCTAAAAGATCTCTGTCAATACGTCATCCTGGGCCATTCAGAGCAACGGCAGTACTTTGGCGAGACTGACGATAGAGTCAACAAGAAGATAAAGGCAGCTTTGGCCCACAGCTTGATCCCCATCGTCTGCGTGGGTGAGAATCTGGCCCAGAACGAGGCCGGGCAGACCGAAGCCGTGGTCGGTGGCCAGGTCAGGGGATGTCTGGCCGGTCTAAGCGCTGAGCAGGTGCGAGGGCTAATCATCGCTTACGAGCCCCTCTGGGCCATTGGCACTGGTCGGCCTGCCACTGGAGTGGGCGCTAACGCCGTCATCGGCCAGACCATTCGCGGCACCATCGGCGATCTCTACGATAAAGCTACGGCTCAAACAGTCCGCGTCCAGTACGGCGGCAGCGTGAATCCGAAGAACGTTGCCGAGTTCATGAGCCAGGTTGAGATTGATGGGGCGCTGGTCGGCGGGGCCAGCCTCAAGGCGGCCGACTTTGTGGAAATTGTGCGCATCTCAGCTCAGGTGAAAGAGGCTTCGTCTTGATCTCATCAGCCGAACAGTAAGCAGTAACCGTTCAGCCGCCCCATCGGGGCATGGCAACACCGGCCAGAGCGAGCGCTGATTGAGTAGCGAAGCGTATCGAAATCAAGCGAGCGGGGCTGTATGCGCAACCCGCTTGGACTCGCCCCCCTGAATGGTCACAGTAGGTAGATAAAGGAGTATCATGTTCAGTGACTGGAGCCCCTTCATCTGGCTGGCCGTCACTTTGGTGCTGCTTCTTCTCCTGAAACGCTGGATAAACCGACACGTGCAAGGGCTAAGTCTGCTCCTGGTAGGAGACAACGACCTGGCTATGTTCCTGTATTTCGTATTGTTCCTGCCGGGCATCCTCTTGCACGAGCTGAGCCACTGGTTGATGGCCAAGCTCCTGGGAGTGAGGACGGGCAAAATATCCATCTGGCCTTCCAAGAGACGAGCTGGTCATCAGATGCGCCTGGGCTCGGTGAAAGTGGGCCGCGCCGACCCCGTCCGCAACAGCCTCATCGGCCTGGCTCCCCTGCTGAGCGGCACCCTCGTCATCCTCCTCATTGGCGATTGGATTCTGGGCCTGAGCGCCATTGGGGATATTCTCCTGAGCGGTGAATGGCCCACGCTCTGGGGAGGGCTGGTGGCCTACATCCATGTGCCCGACTTCTGGCTGTGGCTTTATTTGATCTTTGCCGTTTCAAACGCTATGCTGCCCAGCGAGACGGACCGCCAGTCCTGGCGGCCCGTCCTTGTTTTTTGGGGCGGGGTCGCTGTGCTTCTCTACTTTGTTGGTTTGGTGCCCCAGGTCCCTGAGGCCGTTGCCGAATGGTTCCTGACGGCCATTGGCTACCTGGCTTATGCCTTCGGCCTGACGATAGCGGTGGACGTCATCTTTATTGTCATCATAGCCGTCCTGGAGAGGCTGCTGATGACCCTCAAAGGAGCGCGGGTGGAGTATTAGTACCACTAATGACCGCAACAGTGCCACTTTTCACCTTCAAGCCGGGCGATGTTTCTCCGCCACCCCTTCCAGCCACATGTGGGGAATGAGACAGATGAAACGCAGGACGTCGTCGCCCTCGTTGACGAACTGGTGCTCCACATCCCCTGGCACAAAGACCACCGTGCCTTCTTTTATAGGACTGCTCTCCCCGGCCATCGTGACAGTGCCCGTGCCGGCCAAAACAAAAACCTCGTGCTCCCACCAGTGGCTGTGGTACGGACTGCCATGCCCCGGCTGTACGTCAAAGATACGCATAGCGAAGTGAGGAGCACCATCGGCCTCGCTGATGACCCAGCGAACGGTCACGCCTTCCGCCTCCTCAGCTACTTGTGCTTCAACCTCTCGATAATCACAGACCTTCATTTTTCCTCCTTGTTTTTGACAGATGATACCCGTCAGGGCGGGGGCTCGGGGGCTTCGTCGTGAGCGCTCAGCCGAACGGTGTCCCCCGTCTTCCTCTCCCCCGGCTCTGTCCCTTGACGAGTTATCCACCACAATGCCGCAATGGCCAACAACCCAAACCCAATGATGGCATAGAACTTGTACAACCGTGAGGATATGACAAGGGCCAGACCGCCGAAAAAGGCACAGAAGAGATAGTAGAACAGCACAATCCGGCGCTGCGACAGACCAATGTCCAGCAGCCGGTAGTGCAGATGCCCCAAATCCGCCTGGATGACTGAGCGGCCCCGCCGCAGACGGTGCACAATCTGCCAGGCCACATCCAGGATAGGCAAACCCAACACCAAAAGCACGGTCGCCACCCGCCCCCCGGCCACAATGGAGACCGTGCCCACGGCATACCCCAGGAACAGCGCCCCACAACTGCCCATAAAGACCCTGGCCGGATGAAAATTGTAGGGCAGAAATCCCAGGGTAGCCCCTAATAGAGCCAGCGGCACGAGGGAGATGCTGTATTGACCCTCGCGGTACATGTGGAAGGCCAGCACGGCCGAGGCGATGGCTGCCACCCCGGCTGCCAGCCCGTCCAGCCCATCCAGCCAATTAACGGTGTTGATCATGCCCATGATCCAGAACACCGTAAAAGTCACAGTGAAGTACAAAGGGAAGACCACCTGTTGGTCGGTGAAGGGATTGTTGACCCGCTCGATGAAGACCAAAAAGCCGTTGGCCATCAGCGCCGCTACCAACTGGGCCAGGAATTGAGTAGGCGGGGAGAGTTCTCGCCGGTCGTCGTAGAGACCCACCAAGAACAGAAAAGTCGAGCCCAGCAACACTCCCAACAGTCGGGTTAACTCCTTGGGGTCCTGGCGCGGCACAGGCAAGAATTGGGCCACGATCACCGCTGCTGTAAAGGCCACATACAGGGCTATCCCCCCCAGACGCGGTATTTTCCCCCGATGCACCCGCCTGGGTCCCGGCACGTCCACCAGCCCGCAACGCCGCGCCACCCGTCCAGCCAGCGGCGTCAACGCCAATGCCAGCCCAAAGGCTATGGCAAAAACTGTAAAAAAAGGCACGTCCCTTGATCGCTCCTATCCGCCAAAAGGGACTCGGCAGCAAAGGCGTGATCCGAGCCCCCTCTGAACGCTCTTCATCCACACGGAATGTCTACTCGAGTTCTTGCAATTCTCTTCTGGCCTCCGCCACTAACCAGGGTTTTGCGTCGGAGCGCGCCACAAATTCAAATTCCCGGCGTGCTTCTTCTATGTCCCCCACAGCTTTCCAATAGAGGCCCATGCCAAAGTGCGCTTCGGGCAGCCTCGGGTCCAGTCGGATAGCTGTTTCCAATTCCTCACGGCCTTCTTCTAGCTGGCCTGTACCGATCAGGAAATTCCCTAGCGCCGCATGAGGCAGAGGCAAGTCGGGATCAAGCTCGGCGACCCGCTCGAAGTACTCGACCGCGGGCTTGATTTGGCGGTCCCCCCAGAGGGCTTGACCGGCTTTCAGGTTGGCCTCAATATTATCAGGCTGGAGCTCGACAGCACGCTGATACATCTCAGCCGCCCTGGTCAAATCTCTCTGAGCGGCCAGCATATCGCCAGCCTTCATGTAGGCCTCCGCGTATTCGGGGTCAAGCTCAATGGTCCTCTCGTATTCCTCCAGTGCCTTGACTTTGTTGCCTTGCAAGGCATAGGCATTGGCTAACATAAGGTGGGCATGGGGATCCTCGGGGTTAGCCTGCACTTGCCTCAGAGCCTGGCTGACGGGGTCTTTACCGTCAGGCGGGGGCAGTTCCGTTGGCCCCCCTGGGAGAGGAGTAGGCTTGATTTCAGGTCGAGCGATCGGCGTCGGCCCTCTTGGCGCAGGAGTACCTTTGGCCTTTTGGGCCCGGGACGCAAGAAAGAATCCAGCGCAGCAGACGAGGATCAGGAGAGCAGCCACCGCCCCACCGATGACCAGCCAGCGCTTTCGTGAGGGTTTGGTCTCTGGGACAGCGGGTTTAGCCTCGACGACGATAGAAGGGACAGTTGTCAGCTCCGCCGCTTCTTCTTCCAGCGCAGGCGTTATTCCCGACGTGGCTTCGACAACGGCGTCTTCGAAAGCCAGCGCCAATTCGGTCACTTTCTGATAGCGGTCATCCTTCTCCTTGGCCAGGGCTTTGAGCAGCACCCGCTCCAGCGCCGGGGAGATATCGGATTTGATGGTGGTCGGCAAAGGCAATGGGGTATAAATGTGATCGTGGACAACGGCATAGGGGGTGTCGGCGCTGAAGGGCACGCGGCCAGTCAGCATCTCGAAGAGGACCACGCCCAGGGAGTAGATGTCGGTGCGCTCGTCAACCTTCTCACCTTTGGCCTGCTCGGGGGACATGTATTGCGGCGTGCCGATCATCATATCTTTGGAGAGGGTGGACTCTCCGCTCTGAGCCATGCGGGCCAGCCCGAAATCGGTCAGGAAGATGCTGTCTTCGGGAGTCAGCATGACGTTGGAGGGTTTGATGTCCCGGTGCAACACTCCTTGCTCGTGGGCGTAGGCCAGCGCCTCCGCCACAGGCTTCAGGATTTCCAAGATGCGTTCCGGGGGGAGAGGTTCGCCTGTCAGGTGAGCTTTGAGGGTCTCCCCCTCAACGTAGCGCATCACCAGGTAAGCCATACCCTTGTGCTCGCTAAAGTCGTAGACGGGTACGATGTGGGGATGCTCCAGTTTAGCCACGATCCGGGCCTCGCGCTGGAAACGGGCCAAGAAGTTGGGGTCCTCTTTGAAGGCCGGGTGCAGCACCTTGATAGCCACGTAGCGGTCCAGGGCTGGATGGTAGGCTTTGAAAACCGTGGCCATGCCCCCCTGACCCAATTGCTCGATGATGCGATACGGTCCGACGTTTTCTCCTTGTGAGAGTGGCATAACCGTCCCCCTTAATGTGTAATGAGGGTTTTCAAGCGAATCAGGCTTTCGCGTACTTCAATGGGAGCAACGCTCCCTCCGAGTTTATAGGCTCAAAATTGTAAGCGCAGTCTTGGCATCTATCACTTCAAACGCTGGTGCCCGCAGGTGCTCCAGAAAGTGCCTGTTTTCCGAGATCAGGTACTCGCCTCCCACCCATTCGCAACAAGCGCCGATCACGCTGTCTTCCGGTGACATGCCACGTTGAGCGTACTCTTCCACCAGTTCTGTGGGAGGCTCTGTCCAGATGACATTGAGGGCCTCAGCTTGGTTGATGAGGGCGAAGAACGCTTTCCCCAGCTCAGGGCCGTATTCCCGTTCCAGATTTCTCACCACTTCCTTCACCACCATCAAAGGGATGAACACCGTCATCTTGTCCAATTGCCCGATGAGCTTCTTGCAAGCCTCGTCGTCTCCTGAGAGCCCAAGAATATACTCGTTGCTATCCAACACGACCAGCGTATCTCTCTTGATACTCTTCTTCCCAGATTTCCCTGCGGATAGCGCGGAGTTCATCAATGACCTCCTCCTTGGACTTGGGCTTGTATCCTGTTTGTGCTCGCTTGGCCTCAATGCGCGCCCGCAGTTTGGCCAGACCCTCTCCCCATCTTGCCGATTCGGGTTCGATGAGCCTTTTCGCTTCCGCCAGTTCGTGGCGGATCCCTGCTCCCACCAAATCTGAGAAATCGCGGAAGAGGCCCATCGTGGTCAATCTGACTGATTCTTCATAAAGATATTCAGGAATTTCCACCCGAACTTCTTTTACTCTCATGTCGCTTACATCCTCCGATCCCTTTTCTCAGCTCTATTATACCCTCAAATTGTAAACAAATCAATAAAGATGTGTAAAGAAACGGTTAACTGATGGCCCAGTACACGACGTATGTGCCGCGCAATTGCTGCGCCTCAGCCATCAACGCAGCAGCCCGAGACGAGACTTGTGTGACGATTTGACCGTCTGTCAAGGGCATTGCCAGGTAAAGGTGATCCACCTGCACAATATGGGCACCTGGTGGTGTATCTTTGGCCCCGAGGCGATGGATAACGATGGCATGTGGGTGGTACCATAAACGCCTTGCCTCCTTAGCTGTGACCGGAGCTTCGAATAGTACACGCTCGACCGTGTTATCGGTCATTGCAGCAAGGCTACTCGTAGTCAGCACCCCCACGTCGAGCACCTGTTGTACCAGGTGCTTCAGAATGGTATTCGTCCCCAGGTTGGCAGCAGAGCAGTGAAAGCGCGCTTCAGCCACAATGAGGTCAACCAATAACTCGGCTGTCTCGACGTTAGTGTCAAGGTATGACCCTCTTAAACGTAGCCGGGCGAGTAGTTCAGGAGCCATCAGAGGCAAGATGCCTCCCACCTGTGCGCTACGCACCCAGGAGTCAAGATGGTCAGCGTGCAGGGTACCGTCACCGTTACGCAAGAGGTTCGTTGTTTCGCCGCTGATACAGACCAGGACATCTTGTGGGTCCAGGTTGTGTTGAATCAGGATGTCGGCAATGGGTGGCGAGAGGATGCGATCGATAGTCCAACGATGGTGGTCTACGCCATCCAGTTGCTCTAAAGCGTGGCTGAAAGGCGCGTGACCCACATCGTGCAGCAGCGCTGCTGCACGCAAAATGTCATTTTCAGGGCAAAAGTGCGCTATCAGCGAAAAGACACCCAGAGCATGTTGCAAACGGCTGTGTGTATGCTGTGTGCCGAGATAGGAACCGCCACCATGATGTACGAAGTGGAGCCTACGCAACGGTGAACAGGTCAACAGAGCGCGCTCAACAGGTCGTAGTTCTGCGCAAAGCCGCCACAATGGTTCCCACAGCACGCCAGCGTCGCCGTCGAGTCGGGCAAGACAGTCTCCTCCACCGAAGGGCAAGCTATGTTCTAATTTCACCGTTCGCTCTACTGCTCTTTGGCCAGCAGGGCGTCCAGCCTCTCGTAGAGTTCTTCGAAAGGCACGAGCTCAGCTTCTTCCGCCCAACGCAGCTTGGCCTCGACGCCATTTTGTTTCAGATTGCGGGCACTGACGGTCAGCCGCAAGGGGATACCAATGAGATCGGCGTCGTTGAATTTGACCCCCGCGCTCTCATCGCGGTCGTCGTACAGGACCTCGTAGCCCTTGACCTGGAGATCAGCATAGAGTTCTTCGGCCTTTTCGACCACTTCAGCCTTACCGGTGCCCAGGGACACCAGATGGATGTGATAAGGGGCAATGGAGACGGGCCAGATGATGCCCTTTTCGTCGTGGTTCTGCTCGATAACCGCCGCCATTAGCCGACCCGTGCCAATGCCATAGGAACCCATGACGATGGGTTTGGCCTGGCCGTCCTTGTCCAGGAAGGTAGCTCCTGCCCCCTCGCTGTACTTGGTTCCCAGCTTGAAGAGATGGCCGACCTCTATAGCCCGCACGGCCGTCAGCGCGCCACCGCATTGGGGACAAGTGTCACCAGCCTGGGCCAGAGCGATATCTGTCAATATGTCCACCGAGAAATCGCGGGGATAGTTGACATTTTTGCAGTGGTATCCTTCCTTGTTGGCTCCGGCCACAAAGTTGACACCCATCTGGATGGAATCATCGGCCACTACCTTGACCCCCGACAAGCCCACCGGCGAGGCGTAACCAGCCACGATACCCGCTTCTGCCAGTTCTTCCTCAGTGGCTATGTGCAGGTCCGACGGCGCGCCCAAGGCATTGGACAGCTTGGTCTCGTTAACCTCCAGATCACCACGGATGATAGCAAAAATGATCTGGCTCCAGGTGGCGTAAAAGACGGCTTTCAAAGTCTGGTGGATAGCCACTCCTAGATAGTTGGCTAACTCCTGGATGGTTTTGCAGTCCGGGGTGGCCACTTCCTCGATGGGTAACTCCTCACCATCCTGATCATAGAGCAGTTTCACAAAGGTGGCCCGCTCAGCGTTGGCATCATAGTCGCAGGAAGAGCAGCGGATGAGTGTGTTCTCACCCGCGTCGGCCAAGACCATGAATTCATGGGAGGCCGAGCCTCCCATGATGCCAGAGTCCGCCTCCACAGCGACGGTCTCCAGACCACAGCGTCGAAAGATGTTGACGTAGGCCTGATACATGGAAGGGTAGAACTGGTCAATGTCCTCTTCGCTGGCGTGGCAACTGTAGGCATCCTTCATGGTGAACTCGCGTACCCGGATCAGGCCGCCACGGGAGCGGGGCTCGTCGCGGAACTTGGTCTGGATATGGTAGATCATGATGGGCAACTGCCGGTAAGAGTTGATTTCCGTGCGCAACAGATCGGCCACCACTTCCTCGTGGGTCATGGCCAGGACCAGGTCCCGGCGATTTCGGTCCTTGAAGCGTACCAACTCTGGCCCGATTTCGTTCCAACGCTTAGTGGCCTGCCAGAGTTCGGCCGGGTGCACCACGGGCATCATCATGTCCTGGCCGCCGATGGCGTCCATTTCCTCTCGCATGATCTGCTCGATTTTTTTCAGCACCCGCCAGCCCAGGGGCAGGTAGCTGTAGATGCCGGTCGAGACTTGGCGAACCAGGGCCGCCCGGAACGACAACTTATGGCTGACCATCTCTGCGTCGGCGGGCACCTCTCTGAGGGTGCGACCAAAAAGCTTCGATAAGCGCAAGTTGCTGCCTCCTTTTGTGCTGCGTCAATAATGGGAGTTACGTCTGCTCCGGCTGGATTTGTAATCCAGCCGCCGGAACGCCGGATTGCAATCCAGCGAGAGCGGATGCTGCGTCAATACGCTCGGGCAAAGATCGCCTTCTCCGTGGCTTCGTGGCCGCAGTAGATGCAGTTGCCTTCTTCCCCATCTTGATCGAAGGGGACGCAGCGGATAGTAGCCTTGGTCTCATCTTTAATAGTCGCTTCGCACTCAGCCGAGCCGCACCAATAGCTCCGAGCGAAGCCATTCTCCACTACGACCTTGAACTCTTCGTAGTCTGTTGGCTCACTGGTATTGTCCTCACGGAACTTGAGGGCCTGAGCGAACAGGTTAGCTTGGATCTCGTCCAGCATCTCCTGCACCCTCCCGAGCAGACCCTCCATCGGGGCAGAGGATTTGCCCTCTCGCCCGGCAACATCACGCCGGGCCAGGACCACCTGACCCTTAGCCACATCTTTGGGGCCGATCTCGATCCGAAGCGGCACCCCCCGCATCTCCCAATCGTTGAACTTCCAACCTGGGCTGTACTCTTCGCGGTCGTCCACCTTGCAACGCACCGCCTCACCAAACTCGCCGGTGATCGTCTCTATGGTGGCCAGCACCTGGGCTTTCTCCCCTTCGTCGTGCCAGATGGGAACGATCACCACCTGGTAGGGAGCCAGCTTGGGGGGCAGGATCAACCCCTGGTCGTCGCCGTGGACCATGATGATGGCTCCCACCATCCGCGTACTGAGCCCCCAGCTTGTCTGGTGAACGTATCGCAGTTCGTTATTGCGATCCAGGTACTGCGTGCCGAAAGCGCGGGCAAAGTTGTCCCCCAGATTGTGCGATGTACCAGACTGTAAGGCCCGTTTGTCGCCCATCATAGCCTCGATGGCGTAGCTGCGTACGGCGCCGGCGAATCGCTCCGCATCGCTCTTGCGGCCTTTGATAACCGGGATAGCTGCGTCGTTCTCAGCAAAGTCAGAGTAGACATCCAGCATGCGCCGTGCCTCCTCCTCAGCCTCTTCAGGGGTGGCGTGGGCAGTATGGCCCTCCTGCCAGAGGAACTCGGTGGTGCGCAGGAAGAGACGGGTACGCATCTCCCAGCGCACGACGTTGCACCACTGGTTGATGAGGATGGGCAAATCTCGCCAACTGCGCACCCATTTGGCATACATGGCGTTGATGATAGTCTCCGACGTGGGGCGTACGATGAGGGGTTCATCCAGCCTTTTGCCGCCCCCGTGGGTGACCACAGCCAATTCAGGCGAAAAGCCCTCCACGTGCTCGGCCTCTTTCTTGATAAAGCTTTCAGGGATAAAGAGGGGGAAGTAGGCATTCACATGGCCAGTGGCCTTGAAGCGGCGGTCCAACCCCTGTTGGATGTTCTCCCACAGGGCATAGCCATAGGGCCGGATGACCATACAGCCTTTGACCGGTGAGTAGTCGGCTAGTTCCGCCTTCTGGATCACATCGGTGTACCAGCGAGAATAGTCCTTGCTTCTGGGAGTTACCTTTTGAGCCATAGATTCATCCTTTCTTTCGTCATCATTATCATCTAAGCGAATCCGATCTTGATGTAAAACAAAAGAGCCAGATTCCCTTGTGTCTGTAGCAGGTCTGGAAAACTGGCTCTTGACTGGGCAGGCTAGGTTTCGCTTGCAGCCCAAAGGGGCCTATCCAGACCTACAGTCTGGGGTAGGGTTCGGGCTGTTCGGGCTGACAAAACGGGTGGTAGAAGATAGCCTTCCCATGGTTGGTCTCCTCGGGTTGACTCAAGTATACCACAACTTTGGATGGGTGTCAATGGCCACCTCTAAGCGGGCATTCGGTCTGCTGTGGGAGTACGGCCGGGGTGGAGTGCCCCTCAATCATCATGTTGATGTCGTGTCCGATTCCAGGAAGTTTCCGATGGCTTTCAACACTTCAGGCAAGTCTGTTTCCGGATCACCGCAAAGTGTGGAAGAGGCAATTTCTCCGTTTGACGTGTGTTGGTGGTGAGGAAAGTTCTCAAGGCCGGGACAGTCTTCTTTGTTGTCCCAACGCCAGATCGGCGCGTCGGTGAACAGTTGATAGGCATAGTCGTGATGCCCTCTGTTGTAATATACCCGCACCTGGAACGACATGCCACCGGAGAGCGCTGCTCTCACCTTGAGGAAGAATTGCTCCTCGGAAAACTCTTTCGTTTCAACAACGGCGACGGACGTGCAATGTGAGCAGGTTTGCAAGGTAGTGACGACAAGGTTTAGCAAAGCTGGCAGCGAACTCACGCTGGCGATTCCTCCTGGAGCCCAAGCCAGCTTTGCAGCATATCCTCAGCGGCCTTCCACTCCAACCAATCATCTTCGTCCTGCATGATCGCCTGCGCCAGTCGCTGGCGCTCCTCGTCTGATTGTCCATTGGCGCGCCTTAGCAACGCGATGCGTTCAGATGTGTACCGTGTGAACTGCTCAAAGTCCATTCCATGCCGTCGCTCGAATTCGGCAATCTGTTGGCGATAAGTGGCAATTTGCTGGAGCACATAATTGCGCACCAGTTTCCGCGCAGCCTCTTCGGGCGACGCGAACAGCTTGCGCCGCACCAATGGCTCGAAGATAGTTTCTACACTCATAATCTCTCACTCTCCCATGTTTTTCTAAAACGTTGACAATCGATCAACCAAACCCATTCTACACCAAACATTTGTTAACGTCAAGGGCAAACCCATCCGTCTGAGAGCAGCCTCCGCCGCCACATAGACCTCCTTCAGAGGCACGCCGCTCTCCAGGGCCAGGCAGCGGCAGTCTTTGTACTCAGGCGGAGCAGTCATCACTTTCCCTCCCAGCCTGGCCACTTTGACTCCTTCGGTGCCATAGGGTGTCTCCACTCCCACCAGCTCCCGCGCCAGGGCTAGCACTGCACCTTTTGCTGCCGCAGGCCGATCGTGGTGGTCTCGACAAAGATCAGGGCGGCCAGAGCCTCGGCCTGGGCCGGCGGGCAGGTGACCAAGAGGACAACTCATTTCGCAAATCACTTCACTCTGTCAAGCGTCCCTAATCCGGCACCACCTCCCAGAAACCCAATTCCTCCTCCACCCGCTCGATCTCCTCCTGGGGCAAGCGGATATAGACGCCTTCAGCCTCGGCAGCCACAGTGCCGTCCTCCAATCGGATCTCCCCCCGCCCTTCCAGAGTACGGCTGCGCAGACGGGTCATTTCCCCTACCAGGGTCAGAGGTTGTCCCAGGGGTACGGGACAGCGAAATCTCACCTCCAGCTTGGCTGTCACCGCCCACAGGTCGTAGGCAATGGCCACCCGCCCGATGACCTCGTCCAACAGGGCGGTGACGATACCGCCGTGCATCACCCCTGGGTAGCCCTGGTGTTCCTCCTTGCCGGTGAAATGGGCCACCACCCGGCCCTCCTCGTCACGATAAAAGAAGGCTTTCAGCCCGATGGAGTTCTGCCTCCCACAAACAAAGCACATACGAGAGCTAGGTTGCTTCTGCATTAAAGCCCTCCTCTGGTTGTTTTGCAACATGCGTTCAGGTGGTCAAATCGAACAAAGACCTCCGAGGTTTCCCTATCATGCTCGTTTACAGCTTCCGGGCAGCTCTTTTTGCCACGATATGCCCTAATCTGCGACCAAAACCTCGGAGGTCTGAACGCTTACGTTTCAGTACTCGTCCAGGAATCTATACAGGGCAGCAAAGACCCCTTTCATGAGCTCTTCGCCCAAGGCTGCCATGTGGACGTCAATAAAGACCCGTTCCTCTTCTATCCGATCATCTACTTTGTCCAGTTCCTCGCAAAAGATCTGGAGCAGACGCTCCTCGTTCTCAGCAATGAACTCCCGGACGTCGTCCTTGGCCAATCTGAAGAAGGTGTTGCGCAAAACGCGGTGCATAGTTATCCATCTCCCTTCTGAGGCAACAAGTTTTGGAAGTGAAGCAGGGGAGCATTCCTATTCTGCTGGTCAACATTCCTCGTGCTCCTGTCGCCAGCCGTTCACGAGCCCGGCCGCCTCAAAGGCACGCAGAGCTTCTTCGTACTCTTCGGGCGTGACTCTGCGCCCCAGCACGGCATGGCCAACGGCCCGGTGAGCAGGGAAGTACTGGTCCATCAGGCTGACATGGACGCGGGGCGAGAGAGCAGTGGCGATCCAGTGCAGGACCTCCCCGGTGCCAGCCAGTCCCTCCGGCAGGACCAGATGGCGCACGATCATGCCCCGCCTGGCAAGGCCACCTTCGTCCAATACCAGTTCATCGCCCACCTGGCGATACATCTCCTGGAGGGCAGCGCGGTTATGTTCGACGTAATGGGGGAATCCCGCCAGACGACGGGCAGTACCATCGTCGGCGTATTTGGCATCGGGCAGCCAGATATCCACCACGCCGTCGAGGAGTCGCAACACTTCCACTGTCTCGTAGCCGCTAGAGTTGTAGACCAGGGGCAGGCGCAGGCCGCCTTCGATAGCCTGGGGTAGAGCAGCCAGGATCTGGGGCACGAAATGGGTAGGGGTAACCAGGTTGACGTTGTGGCAGCCTTTGGCTTGCAGTTCCAGCATCATCTCGGCCAACTGATCCACCGGGACGACGTTACCCACCCCCAACTGGCTGATGGGGTAATTCTGGCAAAAGAGACAGCGCCCGGTACAACTGGAGAAAAAGATGGTGCCCGAGCCACGGGCACCACTGATGGGCGGCTCCTCCCAGGGGTGGACGTTCCAACTGGCTACCTTGGGCTCGAGGCCAACGCGGCAGAAACCCCGCTGGCCGGCCAGGCGATTGACGCCGCACTCTCTGGGGCAGAGGGTACAGGATTCCAACAGGGCGTAGGCCTCCTCAACGCGGCGGGCCAGTTCGCCCCGGTGGTAGAGTTCAAGATGAGCGGGGAGCATCCTTTCTTCACGCACGTCATGCACAACAAGAGGGTCGAGGGTCGCCTTCATCAGTTGAAATTGTACTCGATGCGTGCAGAAAAGGCAAATGGTGAGATGGATTTCCATTGGCACGTGGAGGTCGTTCCCCGACTGATCCAAATCCACGGCTTTGAACGAGGGATGGGATTTTATGTCAACTTTACGCCGCCCGAAGAGGCAGCCTCTTATCTGCGGGAGGCAAGCCCCCCTGAGATCGCAGGCGACGCACCCTGACCTTAAGCCTCCCTGGAAAGAGAACTTGGCCCACTGGCGGAGTAGCAGAACGGTTCGGCTGAGCCTTCGTCCCGAGGGCTTCGACCGAGCTCAGCCGAGGTCCTCAGGCCGAGGGGCTCACCGGAGCCTCGTTCTGCGCCGACCGAGCGCGAAACCTGTACCGCCTGTACCGCAATAGTGGTGCAACAGTGGTGCAAGCTTCTATTCCAAATAGAGACAGCCCTCGTCCTGGCAGACGAGGACCGTTGCCTTGCAAGGGCATCAAGATCGCGGAAGCACGGAAACACGCGGAAACGCTCCGCGCCCTCCGCCTCTCTACGCTTCCGCGTTTAATACTGCTCAACCCGTCCGTTCAATTCCCCCTGTCCGTTGTACTCCCTTCCGCCCCTCCGCGCTTCCGCGTTCAATTCTGCTTACGTCGCGATGTCCTCCCCCCCATCCACGTAGATGACGCTGCCGCTGATCCAGGTCAGGGCCGGGTCGCTGAGGGCGACCAGGGTCCGGGCCACGTCCTCGGGAGTGGTCAGTCGCCCGGCGGGATGGCGAGCCAGCACATCAGCCACGATCTTGTCGCTGTTGGGGATCATGCGCAAGGCGGGCGTGTCGGTCACGCCGGCCTGGATGCAGTTGACCAGGATGCCTCTGGATGCCAGCTCCAGAGCCAACTGCCGGGTGTGCGACTCCAGGGCTGCCTTGGCCGCCGACACGGCTCCGTAACCACGGACCACCCGGTGGGAGCCAGCGCTGGTCATGGAAAAGACCCGGCTGCCTCGCACCAGCATCTCCCGTGCCACCAGGTCTTGTACCCAATAGACCAGGCTGTGGGCCATCACGTTCAAGGTCATATCCATCTGGGCCTGGGCAACAACCTCTTGGCCAGATTCCGAGGGGATGAAGGGGAGAAGGGTGCCAAAAGCCAGGGAATGGAGCACCACGTGAACGACGCCCGGTGGCTCGTTTTCCCCCAGCACCTCTTGCATCTTGTCCAGAACCTGCCCTCGCTTGCGGGCGTCGGCGGCGTTCTTGTTGAAGAAAATCGCTCGCCGGCCCAGGGCCTCGACGTCAGCTACCACCTGCTTGGCCCGAGGTAGGGTGGATTTCAGGTCCAGGTGCACGCCAAAGATGTCCATCCCTGCCCTGGCCAGAGCCCGCGCCGAGGCGGCCCCAAATCCACTGGACGCTCCCAGAATGAGCGCCCACTTGCCTTTAAATTGATTTTCAGTCATGATGACATACCTCCTAAATAGTGACTAATCTGGTTTTTATTGCGAAATGCCAAACGGCGGAGTAGCGAAACTCGTTTCGCGCCATTCGATGATTCAATGCGATACGCAGGGTGCGCAACAAGTTGCGCTACTCCGCGTCTTACAAGTGCTAATCTATCCGCCGCAGACCGGCGTGGCAGCGGGCGGGCAACTCTTGATAGACGCCGGTGCCCCACCAGGTGAATTCCTCCTGCTCCGGGGTCACATCGCCCACCACCCGGCCCGGCACCCCGACCACCACTTTCCGTGGCGGGATGGACGTCCCCCTCGGGACGAAGCAGGCGGCACCGATGATGCTGCCATCGCCGACGGTCACCTCCTCGTCCAGAATGGCCCCCATGCCTACCAAGACGTGTTCGCCCAGCGTAGCCCCGTGGATAATGGAGCCGTGGCCGACGTGGCTGGCTGGACCCAGGGTGGCCACCTTATCAGGGGCGGCGTGGATGATACAGTTCTCCTGAACGTTGGAGCCGTCGCCGACGACAATGTCGCCCCAGTCACCGCGCAGCACCGCTCCTGGCCCAACGTAACAGCCTTCACCGACGGTCACCCCGCCGATGAGCGTCGCCTCAGGGTGCACAAAGGCGCTCTCGGCAATCTGCGGTCTTTTGCCTTCAAACTCGTAAAGGGGCATGACTCACCTCAAGCCAGGTGCGACGCACTTGGCAAGTGCGTCGCACTTTAACTTTAACTCAAAGGCCCAAATCGGCCTTGATCTGATCAATTCTAGCCTCGGCAGCTTTCACTCCCTTTTCGAGCATTTCTTCCATTTCTGAGAATTCGAATATGCCATAGGAGCCTACAGCGGGAGTGATGAGACAGTCAGCCTCCTTCCCCTCAGCGTGAGTGACCCGCAGCAGAGTGTAGAAGGAGAGGGACCACATCTCGAAGAGATTGTCGGGTCTGGGATGCCTATCCTGGGGGGGAGGGAGGAGATCCACGGCGATGATGTAATCTGCTCCCATCTCCCGCACTGCTGAGACGGGCAAGTTGTTAATCGTTCCGCCGTCAACCAGGAGTTGATCGCCCCTTTCGACAGGGGTAAAGATGCCCGGCAGGGCACAACTGGCCCGCACAGCCCAGGCCACGGAACCCTCCTTCAGCACCACTAACTGGCCGGTGAGGATATCAGCCGCCACGGCCACGAAGGGGATAGACAGGTCAGCAAATTGGAGGTCGCCGATAAGCTCGGTCATATAGCTTTCCAGGCGCTGGCTGTCGAAAAAGCCCAGGCGAGGACGGACGATACGCCCCAGCTTTGACCACTGCAAATCCAGGGCAACCTCCTCCATCTCCACTACCGACAGCCCGGCGCAGTAGCCAGCTCCCACTATCGAGCCAGCACTGACCCCCACCACACAGTCAGGCCGGATGCCTTCCCGTTCCAATACCTTGAGCACACCCAGGTGGGCCGTCCCTCGAGCCCCACCTCCACTCAAGGCCAAACCGATCGTCTTGGGCTTTCTCCGCCAAGGCCAGGTCAAAGACCAACGCATCTTCCACCTCCACAACGTTTCACTCGAGTGCAGCCAAAACGGCTCGTAGTGACGGCCTTAGCCGTTGAAAAAAAAGTCGCCACACTACTCCGAGTCATCTATACTTGTCCAAGAAGCTTCCCCGCGCCTGCTGGAGCATCCAGTCTTCGCCCGAGGCCATGTCTTCGGCCACGTCGTCCAGGGTGATCACCTCAGTTGAGACGATGCCGCGCTCAAAAGCCCGCTCGATGTCGGCCCGGGCTTTCTCGGCCACCAAGTCACAAAGGTAGGCCACGATGAAGGCATAGTAGTCGGGTGCGCCCTCGCCATCACCGCCGAGCTCCTCCCGCAGAAAGCTCACCACCGCCTCTCGCTGCTCTGGATAACGGGCCACCAGATAGGTCAAGGCATGGCAGGCATTGATGCGCGCATACAGCTCATTGGTGCGGTCCCGAGCAAAGTCCATGAGAGGTCTCACAGCCAGCGGGCCGATCATGGCCAGGGCCACGGGCGTCTCCTCGTAGAGATAATCGCTCTCCTGGCCCAAAAGGCCCAGCAGCGCCTCGATGCCTTCCTCAGCCCCTATCTCGCCTAGCAAGCGCATGGCATGGATAGGAGCCCAGCCTCCCCCTTTGGCTTCAAAGAACTGCAGGCTCTCGTCCCGTACGACGTCAACGAGAAGAGGCACGGCCTCCTTTGACTGGGCGATGATCTCTTCCATGAGCTTTCGGGGCGGACGTTCGTCAGCGGCGAAGAGTTCGTCAATCAGTTGCTGCCCGGTTTTATCCTGCATCGGGTATCCCTCCTTTCCCCCGCAAAAAATTGAGGCCCGAGTAGATGAAATAGATGCTCAACGCGATGAGAAAAAGGCCGCAGAATAGGAGGATGCCCTGGTAGATGGGTTGACTCAGGAGGCTCCGCCCGGCAGTGATGACAAAAGCTACCAGGCTGTACCAACTCAAGTCAGCCAGGATGTGGCCGACGTAGAAGGAGCCAAGGCCCAGAGGCCCTTGCCTCAGGGCCAGAGCCACATAGCTCACCCCTACTGTGGCCCACCACAGGACCCAATGGGGATTGGACACGCTGACCAAAACCCCAGTCACCACAGGCCCCACCTGTGCCCCGCTCCTCTCGACACCGGCCAGGCTCAGGGAGACGGTGCCACACCAGACACTGCGGGCGATGTCCAGGCCCATCCAGAGGAGAAAGGCTCCACCCAGGAGGCCGATGATCCCCGCTACGGCCTTCCGCTTCAGCAGGTGACTCAGGCCCGCCGTCAGAGCCAGGACAAGAGCCAGCTCCGCTATGGCGTGTCCGAGAATCAACAA
The DNA here is from genome assembly GCA_004377365.1 of Anaerolineales bacterium. Taxonomy (GTDB): domain Bacteria; phylum Chloroflexota; class Anaerolineae; order E26-bin7; family E26-bin7; genus E26-bin7. The sequence continues at coordinate 26,689 of SOHZ01000345.1, forward strand.
AGGACCCTGCCAGAAGCCCCTCTGGGCGCTCTGGTTAATGGTCACAGTCAGCAGCGGCCCTGGCATTAGCGTCCCTGAAAAACCCACCATCAGCGAGGTGGTGAAGATAGCTGCCAATTTCGTCATAAGATAGCCCTCTCGGCGATTCGTTACCACCTTTGCACCACCTGGGCCGCAGTAGGGATGCTATCGCGGTACAGGCGATCCGATACATGGGCTACATTATAGCAGATAGCGCCATCCTTGCCAAGCCCGCTATTGCTTCCCCCTGACCACTATTGCAGTGCAGGCGACACAGGCAACTCGTAGCGATAAAGCCTCACCCTGGCGAATTCCTCCTCATCAACCAGCCTGCCATTTCCATCCAGCCACGCTTTGACCAAGCCTCGTTGGTCCCATAGCTCAGCCTCGGAAGCCACAAGCCAGATGCCCTTGTACCCCTCTGTCATCTTGCCAAGGGAGGCTTCCAGTTCACCCTCACTCTTCCCATCGTTGGTATAAGGACCGTTTGTCCAATGGTAATCGCCGCGATAGTAGTACTCAAAGGTATGTCGCACGTAGGGTATGAGGAAAATGGCCAGATCGTCGGGCTCACGATGGAGGGAGAAATAATAGGCCGCAGAACGAAAGTCGGATTTGAGCCTGGTGTGAGATTGAGCCCAGATGGATTGTACTTCGAGAGTGAGCACCAGAGCCAAGCAAAGAGCAAAGAGTGCGTTTGACCGCAGTTTCACTGCCGCCAACCCACGAGCTAAAATGAGATAAAAGGCCGGCGCAACGTAGATCAGGTAGCGGTCGGTGAAGATGGGCATGCCCAGGGAGATCAGATACACGCCGATGATGGGCAGAAAGAGGTAGAGCAGCAAAGTCACCCCTTCGACCCTTCGACTGGACTCAGGACAAGCTTTCCCTTCGGCTGAGCTCAGGGCAGGGCTCAGGACAGGCCCCTCCCCGCGCCGGGCATCAGAGTCAATGGCCGGGTTCAACTTTTCGCCCCCCAGAAATACTCCAGCCAGGAAGAGGAAGATGAACAGGATCGAGGTCAGAATCAGAAGCCATGGGCTGGCCACACCCAAAACCCCGTGGCTGAAGGCGAAGAAGAAAATGCTCAGGACCTTACTCAGAGAATAGAAAGGGTGTCCTGTCTCATAAGATGAAAGCAAGAGGGGGATTTCCCAGAGGGCCAGGGGTATGTAAGGCAGGGTCACGCACCCGATGGTCAGCAGCCAGGGTTTGAGCCGGGCCCGGTGGCGGGGCCACCAGACCACGAACAGAATGATCTCTAACGGGATGATCAGGGTGGCCAGGATGTGGGTATAGAGACAGAAACTGGTCACTACGACGTAGGCCACCCAATATAGCCATCGTCCCCTGGCCAGAGCCTCCACATAGAGGTAGAGAGACAGCATAGTCAGGAAGGTGATGAGAGTGTACATCTTGGCTTCCTGGGAGTACCAGACCAGGTAGGGGGAAAAGGCCACCAGCAGAGCCCCCAGTATGCTGCCCAGAGGTGAAAGCCATCTGCGGCCCAGGGCATAGGCCAGGGGAATTACCAGGACCCCAAAGGCAAGGGAGAAGAAGCGGACAGAGAATTCGCTGTCTCCGGTCAAAGCGATCCAGGGTCTCAGCATGAGAAAGTACAGGGGGCCGTTTTCTTTAGGCCTGGTGAAGGTAGACAAAAGCCCGGGAAGCGCCCTGGTAGCGAAAGTGACGGCGTCCACCTCGTCGCGCCATAGGCTCTGAAAGTCCAGGCGACAAGCTCGCAGGGCAAAGGCCATCAACACAAGGGCTGACAACGCGTATCTGATCCTGGCCTCTCTCACTCTGTCCCACATCTATGTGCTCCCCACCATGTCGAACATTGAAAGAGGCTCAGGAGAAGCCGTTCGGCTGAACCAAGACAAAGCCCTCCCAAGCCTCTTCGTAATCGGGCAGAACTCTTATCCCATCTGATCTGTCTCTGGAGTCTGCTCCGTTTCTTCGCTTTCTTCCAACCTCTGTCTCAGTCGTCGCTTCCCCCCAACATACAGGAGGATGAAGGCCAGCGGTGTTCCCACCAGGGCGCAAACTCCGCAACAGATCCAGCCGTAAGAAAGGGTTACGATCACGGTATTCAGGAACACTCCCCAGTTAAAGATCAATGGGGATGACTCTTCTGGTGGAGGAGCCTCCTCTTCCCTCTCTGGTTCCTCCAGCGTTGCCAGTGTAGGCTCAGCAGCCTCTGGGGCCTCGTCGGGCGCTTCAGCCGGGGGGGCGGCAGTTTCGGCCGGCGCGGAGGGGCTGCCTTCGGGAGGTGCCTCAGTTGTCTCGGCCGGCGCGGCAGCGGTGGCCTCGGGGGACAGAGGAGTAGCAGCCGGTTCAGACGGAGGAATCGGCGTCTCAGCCGGCACGGGGGTGGCAGTTGGCTCAGGCGGGGTGGTAGCAGTGGGTTCCTCTCGGGGAGGAGGCGGAGGCGACTGGAATAGAGACGACGCTCCCACCACGTCATTTCCACCACCTAAGAGCAGTGCCAGGAGAAGGGAAACCAGCATCAAGGGAACCAGCGGCGACAACAATTTGTTTTTTTCCCACAGTGCAACGAAAATGCTACAGAGTTTATTCATATCTCTATCTCTATCCCTATTCTCTATTCTCTATTCACGTCGCTTCTGGAAGAACACCAGACCCACTACGAAGGTACCTACCACCACCAGCCCGATCACAATCCACAAGATCGGAGTAGAGGCAGCCGACGGTGGGACGGCTGGGGCGGCCGGCTGGGGGGTGGGAGTCGCCGTCGGCCTCGTCGCTGGCTCGGGTGGACTGATCACAGGCGAGACAGGCGAAATGGGTGACTGAAAGGACCGCAAGGTTGCCGCTGAGCCCGTGCTGCTCACCAGAAGCGACGTCAGGAAAACCGCAGCCAAAAGCAATAGCAGCAGATTGCCCTTTTGAGTGCCTATATTACAGCGCAGTGCCGAAACGTGCAATTTCTCCATGTCCAGATCCTCCTTTGAGATAAGCTAATTATAACAGAAGGTACCTACTTTTGGCAACCTGGCGACCGCAACAGTGGTCCTTGACTTTTGGGCGATGCTGTGTTATATGTATAGCCGGGCAGCAAAACAGACCCGCCGCCGACCCAAAAATCGCGGTAAAAGGAGAAGGAGAAGCACAAGCTATTGAAGGTACTGTCCATAGTCATCATCGTACTTCTGGTTGTCCTCCTGCTCATTGTCAGCGGGGGCTACCTGTTCATCAGGCAGAGTTTCCCAAAAACGGATGGTACCATCCAGGTCGCAGGCCTAAAGTCAAAAGTTGAGATTTATCGAGACCGGCATGGCATCCCTCACCTCTACGCTGACGACCTGGAAGACCTCTTCTTCGCCCAGGGCTACGTCCACGCTCAGGACCACCTCTGGCAGATAGAGTTCAACCGGCGCATCGGCAACGGCACCCTCTCCGATGTGCTGGGCGAGGCCACCCTGAGCACCGACCGCTTTTTGCGCACCATTGGCATGCGCCGCGCGGCCGAGGCCGATTGGGCCGTCCTCGAGGACAAAACGCGCCTGGCCCTGGAATCCTACGCAGCGGGCGTCAACGCTTTCATCGAGAGCCACGAAAAAAGGCTACCTCTGGAGTTCACCATCCTGGGTTTCAAACCGGCTCCCTGGACCCCTCTGGATAGCTTGGTCTGGGGCAAGATGATGGCTTGGGACCTGGGCAGCAACTAGGAGACAGAGCTCCTGCGAGCCGAGTTGGTGGACAAGCTGGGCGAGGAGAAGGCGCAAGAACTGTTGCCCCCCTACCCCGGCGAAGGTCCTTTCATCATCCCCCCCGAGGTCAAAAGCTATGCCGGGCTGGGTACTGGTATCCTGGACGAATACGCCAGGGTTGAGGCCTTCCTCGATTGGGGCGGCGCGGGGGTGGGCAGCAACGACTGGGTGGTGGACGGCGCCAGTACCATCACGGGGATGCCCCTCCTGGCTAACGACATCCATCTGGGGCTGGGCATACCTTCCATCTGGTACGAGATGGGCCTGCACGGTGGTGGCTTTGATGTGGTAGGGGCCTCCTTCCCCGGTGTACCTTTAATCATCCTCGGCCACAACCCGCACATCGCCTGGGGGGTGACCAACGTGGGGCCCGACGTGCAGGACCTCTACATCGAGAAGATCAATCCTGCCAATCCCCACCCTGCTTACAATCCCCCCACCCACTTTATCGCCACGGCCAACAACAAAGTAGTGCCCGATGACTACCCGTATTTCATCTCTTACGAGTGGTCAGCTCCCTACCGGGCCCAACGCGTCGCCGATCTGCTGACAGCCAAAGACAAACTATCTATCCAGGACTTTGGCCAGATTCAGGCCGACACCTACTCCATCCCTGGAGAAAAGCTAGTGCCCTATCTGCTGGATTTGGAACCGCAGGGGACGCTGGGAGAGCAGGCCATGGAACAGCTCA
>SOHZ01000486.1 GCA_004377365.1 Anaerolineales bacterium
AGCTGCCCGGCGCTGTTGAAAAGATTAGCCACAACCCCGCCCCACCTTAAGCCGACTGTGCTATTGTTTTGCACCTCACCAACGATAAGCAAGTAGTCCCAAACTTCATAGGCCGCGTGGTTCGTCAGAATGACTGGCGTTGGGCATGGGAAGGCTGTTAGCGAGATACTATAGCTGGGAATTTCTTCCCCTCCGTCCCAAGAGCGCATCCAGTGCTCGGCCTTTGCGTAATAACTCCCTACTGGTAAGGGATTATTGCCATAACCGGTTCCGCATAGGCGATCAATTCGTGCTGGGTAATCCGTTCCACTATAGGAATAACCGAGCTCATCTAGGTTACTGTCATATAACCGCAACTCCAAATCTCCACCCTCATCTGCCGCCTCTAATATCATCTCTGACTTTGCACTTATTGAGAACTTCACCCAGTCCACATCTGTCTTTGGCACAATGCAATGCGTCTGAGTCTCACCGTCTTGAATCCAATTCGCTTGCCCTGGCGTGTCGTTTGGCTCATAGAAATTGCAATCCGGTGGTTGCGGCGACTTGATTATTATTGGCAAATATACGAATTCGTCAAGCTCTTGCGCTGATACGCTGCTTGCCAAAATCGCAAAGATGCCCAGGGCTGATAGACAGAGTAGCCTTTTCATGACACTTGCCTCCTAACATCCCAAGGGAATACCATCAGAACGTTCACTATTACTATTATAGCACATTGGGCCTGAGTTTTCAATACTCTCTTCCGGAGATTACCCATATCTCGAGGAGTGCCCAGATATAGTGGATTGCAGACATACGCCGCCCCACTTTTCGCCCGATGAGAAATTGTTTAGTACACGCTGATGCACTAACTGGCCTCGTCGTTAGAGGAGCAGTATGGGACGCCTTCTATAGCTCCATCTCATAGATGCGCCAGGTCTTGTAGTGACGCCCACCCATGTGCTCGGACACCTTCAGGATAAGGTCGTTGTCCTCCAACAACATGGACGTCTCGCACCACTGGTAGCCACGAGCTATGGCGTATTTCTTCGCCTCGAGGAATATGACGGCGTCAACGCCCGTCCGCCGAAAGGCCGGGCGCACCCCGAAGAACATGAGCCGCATGCGGGGGATGTGGCGGCGTTGCAGCAACACCCGCGCCAGGCGCATCAAATCTGTATCGTGCGGCCAGCGCCAGCGAGGCCGCAGCGGCACATAGAGGTCAGGTAGGGCGCCGAATACAGCCGCTGGTTCCCCCTTCACAGTGGCGAAGCGCAGCAGAGGGGGGTCCAGCACGGGGCGCAGGCTCTCAGCCAGAGCGTCTGCTTCCTCGTTTGTGAGGGGCAGAAAGCCCCAGTTCTGAGCCCAGGCCTCGTTGTAGATACGGACCAATAGGCGGACTTCCTCGTGAAAGGCCTTCATGTTGGCCATCCGCGTCTCAATGTTCCGCCGGGCACGGGCGCGCTCTGCCAGCCGCTCCAGGCGTGGGTCAACCGGCGTTTGAACCTCCAACTCATAAGCGTGGTAGTCTTTGGCCTTGTGGAACCCATAGCGTTCCAGAAACGGGCCGTAGTAGGGTGGGTTGTGGGTCAGTTCCACTGTGGGGGGATGTTCAAAGCCCATGATCAAGACGCCCTGCCGCTCGTGGGTGGCATTGGAGTACTGGCCGGGACCACGCATCATCACCATCCCCCGCTGCTTAACCCAGTCCCGCGCTGCGTCCAACAGAGCCTGGGCCACCTCAAAATCCTCCACCGTCTCGAAGAAACCGAAGAAGCCGATGCGGGTGCGGTGATATTCGTTGAAGCGGTGGTTGATCGCTGCAGATATGGACCCCACCAGTTCGGAACCACGCCGGGCCAGGAAGTGGGTGACCTCAGCATTTCGATGGTAGGGATGCTCTGGAGTCAGCAGGCCGACCAGTCCCAACAACTTGTTGCCCAGGAGGTCCGCCCTGAGGGGCGGGGTCCAATAAGGATCACCGCGGTAGATACGCCAGGGTACTTCCACAAACTCCCGCAGGTCTGGATCACCCAGGGGAATCTCTTTAATCGAAAGGTCGGTCATTTCAGCTCTCCAATCACGAATCACGAATCTCGAATCAGTATTGATACTCCGCGTCTCTTACTCCTCGGCTGGCGCTTTCCCAGCCTTTTTCTCAGGCTCCCCACCTTTGGCTTTCTCCTCCTCAGCGGGCTCACCCATTGCCGGCGGCGGTACCTCCGGTAGCCTGACCCCTCTCAGCGACACCTTGATGGCTTGGCGGCAGCGGGGGCAGTGGGCCGTGAAAAAGCGGGGATGGGGGTTGTCGAGTTTGGCCAGCTCGACGGCCACGAACTCTTCATCCAGGGTGAACCTGTTTTTGCATTTGAAACAGGCAACTCGTATCATCGTTTCCTCCTTTTGAGCATCCATAGCTGTCCCAGCACCTTTTCTAATCGCTCTCCCAAGGCCTCCCCGCGGGCAGTGGTCACGTCGTCCTCGTTCTCAAAGACCACGTAGGGCATACGGATCCCCTTCACGGTCACGAACTCGGGGTTGGCGGCACTGAACTCCTCCCAATCATCCTCGCGATAGAGCCGCTCCAGCTTTTCGTCAGGCAGGGCATGCTCCAGGATGCTGTCAGGCCGGTCGGGGTTAAAGCGACGGCGGTTCTTGCGCAACGACTCGGCAAAGGAGACGTTGACGTAAACGATGGCTGCCCGCCGCAGGATATCGTCAGAGAGGTGCGGGAACGCCTCGCAATAGCCGCCGTGTTCCGTGCCACGCGAAAACTCGATGAGGGTCGTAAAGTGGTCGTGGTAATCGGGGCGGTCGCGCAACTTCTTGCCATACTCCAGATTGAGGCGTTCGATGAGCACGTGCCAGAGGTAAGGGTACTTAAAGTAACGATCCTCGTCGGAATGGAGGCGGGGCTTGCCCATTCGGCTCAGGATGTCGTCCTCCTCAAACCAGGCCCATAACATGGGAAAGTCGTCCATCACGTCTAGTTCACCCACGTGGAAGCGTGCCCGGCGCGTCTCAGGTCCGTCTTCTTCAGATAGTCAATGATTTCGCTCTTGCCAGCCGCCGGACGGGCGACCAGGATCAGGACAGCAAACGCGTTTTTTCCCATCTTTACCTGAAACTCCTTCTGCGTTTTCCACCCCTCTATGTTTCTGCGTTCAATCCAACCACCCCACACCTCGCGGTCTTGAGTCATCTGGTGCCTCGCACCAAAAACTAGCCCGGTAGGCTGTATGGCGGGTGTGGGAGCTCGGCCTGTAGTTTTGGGTCAGGTTCTTAGAACAATGGCCTGACGGAGGAATCTCCCGTCAGGCCCTCAAATTTCGTTGCTTCAACGTTGTCAGATATACCCCAGAGCCCTCAACCGCTCTTCGATGAGCCTCTCCTCCTCGCTGGAGTAGGCTCGCCTTTCACCACTATTGCGGTACAGGGAGTGACTTTAGGAATATACCCCATTTCCTCCAATTTGTCAATAACCTCGGCCGCATTCTCCCCCAGAGTTTCCGTGTCGGTCTCGCATACCACCTCCAGGTTCATTAGAACATATCAATTGCAACAGGCCCGCGAACAGCGCCAAATAGACGACAAAGATGGCTATGTAGAAGGCTTTGTTGCTCCACGGGAAGGGCCTGTGCTCGACTAGGCGCTCCAGAAGCAGAGCCGCATTGCCCAAAAACCCCTTCGTGTAGTAGGCTTTGAAGACCAAATCCCCACTGATGGCTGCGCCGTCAATGGACATCGTACCTTCAGGGTAAACATCTCCAGCCTGGTATCTGACCAGGAGTGGATCGCCGGCCAGCGACTGAGGGGATTCGACCCAGAAATAGAATGTCTTTCCGGCCGAGTCTGGAATAGGTGAAAAAGAAAAGGATTGATAGACGTAAGGCCGGCGCACCATAGTGGTCACGTCTTCCAGGTGGGAGGCATTGATGGTCACAGTGGCCAGGTCAGCCGTGACCTTTGCTCCCTCCCTCAAATGAAAAGCAACCGGAGAGCGGTTTGTCTGCCCTTTTCGGGCCAGGAGAAGGGCAACGCGGCACAGGCCCGGCCGGGAGGCCACGAAGCTCTGTCCGACTTTCAGAGGGCCGTGAAACTCGGCCATTTCACTGAAAAGGGGTTGGCTCGTAGGCGAAAGATCCTGCCTTTCCAGAATCGCCAGACCCAGCAGGGCTAGAAAGATGGTTATAGCAATCCATCTCAGGAGCCAGTGTCTCCTACCTGGTTCGCTCATTTTGACCACCTCCCTCAGCCGTAGAAATGGGGGATTATGTAGCAGCACAACGAGACCGAATCGAGCACGAACATGCCCAGCACGAGGGCCAGAGGGAAGATGCTGCGGTGCCGGGTGGGCACCCATTCCCGCAGCCCCACGGTGAAGAACACGGCCAGGGGGATAAGGGCAGGGAAGAGATAGCGACCTTGCTGTGGGATGCCCTGGACGATCATTAGGCCGGAGGTCTGGGCGAAGATGAGGACAACAGCCAAGAGGAGCATCAGCAGGGCTCTCCTCTGCCAGGTCTCAAGGGTCTCTGTCCCTCTCACAACTCGAACGGCGAAAAAGCCCAGGCCACAGAGAGCCAGGAGGCTGAAGACGGCCAGGGCCGTGTACCAGCCCAGATCTAGCGGCACATTCAGCCAGCCAAAGTTGGCCCAGAAGCTGGCAAAGGTAAGTAAAAAGAACAGAGCGTAGGCCCTGAGGGCAGCGGGGGCGTAGCGTTGCGGTTCCAGCAGAAGGTGAAGATAGCGAATGGAGAATGGAGAGTTGAGGGTCAGCGTCCACAGGCCCAGCCCGATGGCGCTTACGATAAGGAGCCAGACGCACCGTTGCCTCACCCAGAGAAGGGAAGGATGGGATGTCTCGCCTTTGAGCGCTGACTTTAGCGGCTTTGCCCTAAGACAGTAGAGCAATATAGTAAAAGTGGCGAGAGGGATGGCGAAGGTCGTGGTCCGCTTGGTGAGCAGGCTGGAAGCCAGCAGGCAGACGATGCTCATGGCCCTTTGCCACGAGAGACCATCTTTGAGAATCCTGAGCAAGGAGTAGATTACTAATGAGACCAACAACTCTGCCAGGCTATCATTGTTGACGGAGCTAGTGATGAAAGCGTGCATGGGCAGGAAAGCGATGAAGGCGGGTATGGCCAACTGCCAGGAGGCATCTTCTGGGAAGAGGGCCTGGGCTGTCAGATAGGCCACCAGCACGGTCAGGGTGCCCAGCAACACCGACCCCAAACGCAGGACGTGGAGCTGGATGACCAGATCGCAGCGGGAGAAAGGGACCAGGAGGAGAGCGCCGAGGAGGTAATAAAGTGGCGGATGGCCGACGGCCGCGCGGTACTTCTTTCCCAGGGCCGGAGGGGCGAGGGTGTGGGCGCGTCGCGCCCAGAAGCCAGACTCCTGCATGGAGACATACACCTGAGTCTGGAGCCATTCTTCAGCGGCAATGTCCTGCCTGGTGGGAAGGCGATGATAACGAACCAGGAAAGCGACGTATTGGAAATGGCCCGGCTCATCAGGGGCCTGCCAGGGAGGAGTGACGGCGCTGTAGAGGACGCCTCGGATGAGACTGAGGGTGAGGAGCAGGGCTAAGGTTTTGCGCTTGTGGTCCGAGCAGTACATCGGAGGAGAGTGGCTCAAAGGAAGGTCAGGTGCCCTGGAAAGACAGGACGACACCGATGGTCTTGAGTAAGATCAGGAGGTCCAGATAGACCGATTGGTGTTTGATGTAGTAGAGGTCATACTGGAGCTTGGCCAGGGCATCCTCCACTGAACTGCCATAGTGATAGTTGACCTGGGCCCACCCCGTCAGACCGGGGCGGGCGGCCAGGCGAGAGCGATAGAAGGGGATACGCTTCTGCAACTCGGCCACGAACTCGGGGCGCTCAGGGCGCGGGCCAATGAGGCTCATCTCGCCCCTGAGCACGTTGAGGCACTGGGGAAGCTCGTCCAGCCTGGTGCGACGGAGGAAGCGCCCCACCCGGGTGGCTCGCTTGTCATTCTCTTCTGCCCACCTCGGTTGTCCATCCTGCTCAGCGTCGGGGGCCATTGACCGTAGCTTGATCAATTGGAAGGTCCGCCCAGCCCGGCCCACTCTATTCTGAGAGTAGAATATGGGACCGGGGGATTCCAGGTAGATGGCCAGGGCCACAAAAGGCAACAACGCTAGCAGAAAGGCGAGTCCAAGGACGGAAATGAATACGTCTGCTATGCGCTTGAGGAGCATGAACAGGCTGTAGGTAGAAACCCCATCTATGGGCAACACGATGAACCAATTATGGCCCACGTGTTCCACGGCCACCCGGCCTGTCATCTGCTCGTAGAGGATGGGCATGGGGGTGATTTGGATGCCGCGTTCATTGCAATCCATGATGGCCTGAAACATATCACCGTTCATATCCCTGGTGATAGCTAGGACGATTTCGGAGATGCCCTTTTCTTCCGCCAAAGTCACCAGCTTGCTGTGGTTTCCCAAGATGGGAATGTCTTCAAGGGTTTGACTCTGTTTATGGGGGTCATCGTCAATGAAGCCGACGATTTCATAATCCACCGAGAGGTTGTCGTAGATGGCCTGGGCGATGGTCCGACCGGCCCAGCCAGCTCCGACGATCAGTGCTCTGCGCCGGAATTGAGGAGCGGTGAAAACCACAATGTAAAGCCAACGCCAGAGCAAAAGGAGCGATGGACAGATCAGCGAGAAGAATCCCATCACGTGGCGGGGCAGCGAGCCTGGGGGTAGGAGGAAGTAAACGAGGAGATAGACCAAAAGGATCTCCACCGTTACCTTCAGGATAGCGAAGGCGCTGGGAAGAAACTCGGCCGCAACTTTCAGATTATACCCATCGTTGACTGAAGCGAGCATGAGGTAGAAAATGGTCAGGCCGGCGAACCAGTAGAAACGCTCCGCCAGGAATTGGCTGGAGACGGGCCAACCGGAGCGTTGGGCGCCCAGCAACAGAGCGGCTAGAGTGGCAACGTTGACCAACACTCCGTCCATCAGGATCAGCAGCATTTTTCGTTCAGATATCTGGAGAGGCAATCGGGAAGAGCGCATGGTGTCTCCTAGCGGCGAACCAGCCATTGAAATGTAAGCTGGGCTAAACTGTACAGGAACCCCAGGCCCCAGCTCAGGTGCAAACAGGCAAAGATTACAGGCAAGATGGGGAGATACCGCCAGCCCTTGCGGGCGGCGATGGAAAAAGAAAAAGCCAGCGACAGGCTCAGATAGCTTGCTACCACCAGAACGAACACCCAGGCAGCAAGGCTGCTGATCGCGCTCAAAGCCCCGTTGAACAACAGGATCAAGACGAATACAGGTGGCACCAACTGTCGGCCCCTGACCGAGCGCGGGTGTTTTCGCAGCATCTGCACTTTCCAGAACCCGTACTGAAGGTACTGGCTCCAGAGCTTTCTCAAAGAAGACCTGGTGTAGTACTGGGATTTTATGGCCGGGGTGAGGAGGATCTTGCCCCCAGCCCGGCGAATACGGTAGTTCAGTTCATAGTCTTGATTTCTGAGAAACGTCTCATCGTAGCCACCCAAGGCCAGTAGAGTCGACTTCCGGTATGCACCAAGGTAAACAGTGTCTACAAATTCTTCTCGTTCGGAGTAGTGAAACTTTCCAGTACCTACTCCAAATGGACAGCTCATAGCAAGAGCGATGGATTGTCCTATTCTGGTTTGATTGTGTATTGGTCGCATGAGCCCGCCAACATTGTCTGCACCGGAGCTCTGCAGGTACTCAACACACTTTCGAACATAGTCTTTCTCTATGACCGAGTGTGCATCTACCCGCACGACGATATCACCTTGAGCGGCGCGTATCCCCATATTGAGGGACGTGGGGACAATACGCTTTGGGTTGCACAACAACCTGATAGGAATTCTTGATTCACTCATCACTCGGTGCACGATTTGACGCGAAGCATCTGTGGAGCCACCATCTATGACCAGGACTTCCATTGAACCTTGGTAATCTTGCGAGAGGATGGCATTGAGGCAGTCGAGTATGTAGCGCTCTTCGTTGTACATTGGCACAATTACTGTGACCATCTCCATCTTGGCTCATGTCTCCGTAAATGTCCCCACTCAGCGTTCGATGTATCGTACGTCATTACGCATAGGAATGATCACACTTACCAGAGGGATAGATTCTCTTTCCTGTGAAGCTCCTCGGCGCTTTTTCCCAAGAGACCGATTTCAATTGCCGGCATAGGCCTAGCCATTCCCCTCCAGAACTGACATCACACTCTTCAGGATGATCTGATTATCCCCCAGATGATGGCCATTTTCATCGGAGATGGACAGCCGCTCCAGCGTTTCCAGACGATACATTCCCAAGGCGATAATGATTGGCTGCTGGCCGGCCGACACCTCCGCAGGGACGGTCAGGTGATACAGGTCCTCGATGATTTCTCCCTCGTCCCAGAGCCCCGTCGGATAGCTGCCGTTGCGGGGCTGGTTATCCTGCTGGGTCCGTATCCGCCCCCCCTCATCGAGCCAGTGCACGAAAATGGTGTAGTCCTCATCCAGTTCGGAAAGGGCCTGCCAGTAGAGCCTGAGTTCCAGGTCGGTCTCCCGGTCAACGGGTGGGGTCAGTTCATAGCCGATCAACGCCACCTTCCCGTCCAGGTCGTAATATACCTGATTCTCGATGACGTGCTCGGGGCGCTCGCGGGGCACGATCTTGAGCCGACCAAAGATCGCGCTGCGGTCAGCGGTCTGCCCCTGGGGGTCAAGGACAGGCAGGTGCTCCTGAGGTGAGTCGTCTATAAAGAGAGCCACTTTGATGCGCCCCATGACAGGAGCCGGAACGTCGGAGGCAATGGGTATCCAGTAGGTTTCCTTGAAGGCATCCCCCACTTGCCACAGAGAGGTAGCAAAGTTGCCCCTCCCCGGGTAGAGGTTCACTCCCCCATAGCTGCGGTAGTCGGGTCCCAGAACCTGCACGGATAGGGTATAGTTGTGCTCCATGCGGCCCAGGCAGCGCCAGTAGAGGGTAATGGCGATGGCCTCACCAGCCCTCACCCGCCCCCTGCCCACATCGTAGCCCAGGAGCTCCGCTTTGTTATCAAAGTTGACGCCCAAGGGGTTCTGGATAGCCTGGAGGTCAACCTGGGAGAGCATGGGAGGTTCAGCATAGGCGGGCAGGATATAGCGGAAGGGAACCAGCAAAGCGAAGACGAACATGATAGTCGCCACGACAGCCATCAAGGTTCTAGCTACCCTGATGGGCACCGAACCGGCCAGCCCTACGCTGAGCAAGACGCTGACGGCCGAAATGGCGGGTAGAATGTATCGGCCCGGCATCAGGAAGATTCTATTCTGATATAGGGAGATGTACATGGGCAGAGCTGTCACGAAGAAAACGTCCGCCATCAATATCATCAAGCCTAGCCTAACTTGAGGTCTGGACTCCCTGCTGAGGAAGAGGAGCAGGCCCAGGCCAGCTAGGAAGCAGATAAGAGCGACGAGATCATACATCCACTCCTCGATGCCGACGTTCCCCCAGCCGAATACGGCCCAGAGAGTAACAAAGGCGTACTGCAATGTGTCAAGGAAAGAGCGCCAATTCAACCGCTCAGCGATAGTGGAGGGATCTAGAAAGGCGCGGACTTGGGACAGCCTGGCATAGGCTCTGAAACGAGAACGAGACAGACGCAGGATCATGTTCTGGAAAAGCCACCAGGCTAGGACAAGACCAACACCTGAAAGGGCGACAATGCCCCAACGCATGGAAGCAGGCTTTCTGTTCATCCACCTGATCGCCAGCACCGTCAGGCCCAGAATGACCAGAGGGAAAAGAGCGAGAGCATTCCCTTTGGAGGCAAACGCCCCCGCCAGGCAAAGCCCAAGAGCCAGCCAATCCCTAAACCTCGTCTTGTGGATGACGATTCTGAGCATGAAGAAGAGGACAAGAGAGGCGAAAGCGGTGACCATGATGTCGTTGTTGACCACACTGCCTATAAATAGGAATTGGGGCCAGAAGGCGTTGATGGCCATGGCTCCCAAGGCGATTTCCACTCTCTCTGGGAACAGGGAGCGCCCGATGAGGTAAGTGGTCCAGACCACTAGTGTGCTGAGCAGGACTGACACCAGACGTGTCACGTGGATGCCCAGGACGGTGCCCCTGTAGGGGAAGGATTCTGCTTCCCAACGGTGGACAGCAAAGTTCACCCCGCCTGTGCCGTCGCCCGTGGTGGCATAGGGGTTCGTGCTCAGTTCCAGCCCATCGTCGGTATTGATCCAAAAAGTAGCCAGGGCGCCGAGGATATAATAGAGAGGCGGCTGGTGCGACTCGTCGTACCGCTCGACCAGTTTCGCGTCAGGTGGGGGGAAGGCCTGTTCGGTGGCCAGGTAGCGCACAAAGGCGTAATGTCCCCACTCGTCGTGAGCCTCCCAGATGGGAACGGCGACGCTGTAGAGCACACCCAGGGCCAGGTGAGCCACCAGGATCAGGGTCGCCAGTCGTTGTGGGGTGAAAAAGCCCTTCCATCGGGTGTACTCTACCATAAAATCCTCTGTTCACCGAGCAGATAGCAACTCTTCATAAAGCCTAAGGAGTTTTCGGCCCTCGGACTGCCAGTTGTATTTCTCCTCCACTGCCCTTCGCCCATTCTCGCCCATACGTTGTGCCCCATCTGGGTGATCCAGCAGATAGAGGATGGCTTCAGCGTGTTCATGAGCATTGGTAGCATTGACGAGTATCCCACATTCAGACTCGGCAATGAATCGCCGTATCGGCGGTAGATCGCTGGCCACAATGGGTAGACCGCAGGCCATATACTCGAACATCTTGGTAGGAATGTTCTTGTAATGTTTCTCTACAGGTTGCCATGGAACCCAGCTCACTCGGGCACGTCTAGTGTATCTGGGCACCTCAACATGAGACACTTGACCGACCAGTTCGACGTGGCTGGCAATGTTCCTCGCTTGGACGCAGTCTTTCACTTGCTTTTCCAAGGTCAATGACGATGGTCGGCCAACGAGTGTAAGGGTCACGTCTATGTTGTAGGTGTTGATGAGAGCTGAGATGGCATCTAACATGATCCATACACTTATGGTTCGCTCATTTTTTGGCGAGTTTCTCAAATTGCTAACCCCCATACTC
>SOHZ01000604.1 GCA_004377365.1 Anaerolineales bacterium
GAGTGGCGATTATTGCCTTTCATCCGATTAGATATTGACAGACATTATATTGGATCCTCCACATCAAAAAGCAAAGGCAACTTTCCTGAAGAAGGGTCGGGTGAAAATGGATCTGGCCATAGCCAGTTTGGCTGTGCTACTTGAGATGGAGGGGGGAAGATGCCGTAAAGCCCGTGTCGCTGCCGGATCTGTGGCGCCTGTGCCGCTGCGCCTTTACAAAGTGGAAGCTTTGCTTGAAGGCAGCACTGTAACTGAAAAGCTAGCGGCCGAAGCCCAGCGATTGGCAACAAAAATTATTTCTCCGATAACCGACATCCGCGCCACTGAGGAATACCGCCGGCAGATTGTTAGAGTATATGTGAAGCGCGGACTAGAGAAGATCCTCGGATAAAGCCAGGCATGAAAACAGAAATCTCTTTCATCCTCAACGGCTCAGAAGTAAAGGTGGCAGTCGATGGACATCTGCGTCTTATTGATGTCCTGCGCAGAACAATGGGTTTGACTGGAACCAAGGAAGCCTGCGGCGAAGGTGAGTGTGGGGCTTGTACGGTAATCGTCGACGGAAAAGCTGTCAACTCCTGCCTGTATCCGGCTCATGAGATCGAGGGCAAGAGTGTTATAACCATCGAAGGCCTCCATGTGCCCAAACACAAATTATCTAAGATCCAGCAGGCCTTTGTCGATCATGGTGCGATCCAATGCGGCTTTTGCACACCAGGCATGATCATGTCAGCCAAGGCCTTACTCGATTCTAACCCTAATCCATCAGATGAAGAGATCCGCGAAGCTTTGCAGGGCAACCTCTGCCGCTGCACCGGCTACGTGCAGATAGTTGAAGCTGTGAAGCGGGTGGCGAGACAACTGAAGGGTAAACAATGAATAATTTCCGTTACATCGGAAAAGAAACTCGGCGGCCAGACGCCCCCGACAAAGCTGCGGGCAAAGCTCACTATATCCATGACCTTCGACGCCCGGGTATGCTGTATGGAAAAATAAAATTCAGCGATCATCCTCATGCCCGGATTAAACATATCGACACTTCCAAAGCCGAGCGTCTTAATGGAGTCAGAGCAGTGATTACGTCATACAACTCACCCGAGGTTCGCTTGGGCTTCTTGCGTGATAACTTCGCCCTGAAGAAAGATAAGGTTCGCCAGTATCGGGACGAGATTGCAGCGGTTGCAGCAATCGATCCTGACATAGCTGAAGAGGCAGTAGAGTTGATAAAAGTGGAGTATGAACCTTTGCCTGGACTCTTTTCGCCTCGCGAAGCAATGAAGAAAGGATCGCCCCTCATTCACGAAACCGATGCCCAGGGCCGCCCCAGAACCGACAACCTGGTCCCGCTGCGATTCCATCACGAGTCGGGCGATTTGGATGCCGGAAAGCGGGCAGCCAAGTACGTGGCAGAAGGAGAGTTCTCAACTCCGCGGGTTCAGCAGTGCTGCCTGGGAACTGCAGGATGCATAGCTGAGTTTGACATGAATAACAACCTTACCATCTGGGCCAAAACCCAGATCCCTTTTCTGGCCCAGCGTGATTTCAATCGAGCTCTCTCTGACATGGGATTACACGACAAGAACACCCGGGTCATCGTACCCACGCTTGGTGGAGCCTTTGGAACAGGCCTTGACACCCATGCCTACGAATACATAGCTATCCTGCTGGCGTTTCAAACTGGTCAGCCGGTGAAGATAGTCTATACCCGGGACGAGGAATTCGCTTATCTTTCACCCCGACAGTCATCTACTACAAAAATAACCCAGGGCTGTGACCAGAACGGCAAGCTCACTTTCCGCGAGGTCGAAGTAACACAAGACAACGGAGCCTACACTTCCTGGGGAGCGACCTACCCGTCGGTCATGATGATACCTGCTACGTCACTCTATCGTGTTTCTAACGTCTATTTTAACGCTCAATTAGTTTACACAAACAACACCTATTGCCAGGCTATGCGTGGATACGGCAATCCTGAGCACACCTGGGCCCTGGAAAGCAACATGGATGAACTGGCCGGAGAAGCTGGGATAGATCCATATGAGTTCCGGATGATTAACTGCAACAGACCTAAAGAGACCACACCCATGGGATTCAAAGTCAGCACCTGTGGACTCAAAGAGTGTCTGGAAACTGTAGCCAAAAAACTAGACTGGAAGAAAAAAAGCAAAAAAGGCAAGTGCCGTGGTAAGGGGATGGCTTCTCTTGTTCATGTGGGTGGCGGCGCCCGCATCTATCGATCGGATGCCAGCGGCCTGATCTTGAAGCTTGATGACTTCGGTAATGTAAATGCTTACCACGGAGGAGTGGAGATGGGCCAGGGCCTGCATTCTGTCTTGACTCTTGGGATTGCCGAAGCTCTAGGTGTTCGCCCTGAGAAGGTATTCATCAATCCCCTTGATACATCCACATGTCCCTGGGATGTGGGAACTCATGCAAGCCGCGGCGCTTTTATGGCCTGTAATACAGCCATCCTTGCAGCCAATAAGCTGCGCGACAAGATCTTTGAGCTGGCAGAAGAATTATTTCCACAAGAGGTAGAAAAAAACCTCGAGAAGTTCAGAAAGAAAAATCCAGGCTACAAACCGCCTGATTTCGACTTTGTTAAGGCGGCAAAACGAGAACGCTTCGACATGCAAGACGGATCCATATTTATCAAAGACGCCCCACGTGAGCCCTGGCTAAGTCTGGACCTGGGAAGGCTGCTTCGGACAATCCACTTCCGCACTCAGGGTCAGATGCTTACAACCGAAGTCTTTTATGATCCCCCGAACGAACTCCCCGATTTTGAAAAAGGATTTGGCAACATCTCTGCGACCTATGCCTACGGAACCCAAGGTGCAGAAGTGGAAGTAGATACTGAGACCGGTGAGGTCAAGATTCTGAGAATGGTCGCAGCCCACGATGTGGGTAAAGTCCTGAATCCCCCTGCACTTAAGGGCCAGATTTACGGCGCACTCGCTCAAGGCGTTGGTTACGCTCTTTACGAGGAGCTTCTATCTCAAAAGGGAAAGATACTGAATCCAAATTTCAGGGACTACAAGATTCCCACTGTCCAGGAGATGAATTTTCCCGTAGATCTTGAGTTCATCGAAACCAATGACAGCTTCGGCCCTTTTGGTGCCAAGGGAGTCGCCGAGCCCGGCCTCGTGCCTACCGCTCCTGCCATTGC
>SOHZ01000601.1 GCA_004377365.1 Anaerolineales bacterium
TTGTAAAAGCGGACTGGCGTCCGCACTCCAGCGAATTTTCCCAGCTACTGAGTATAGGACGTCGCTATGGACATCGAGATCAACAAACACCTGCGTTATAACTTTGCTGTCAGTGTTATGGATGGTGCCTTCTTTGGATTGTCGTTAGGCTTTGCATCCTTCGTAACCGTTCTCCCTCTCTTTGTCAGCACCATGACCGACTCGGCCATCCTGATCGGGTTGATCCCGGCCATTCATAGCGTGGGATGGCAATTGCCCCAGCTCTTCACAGCGCGTCGAGTCACCCGCCTGAGCCGCTACAAACCGACGGTTATTCTGACGACGATCCATGAACGGCTGCCCTTCCTGGGGCTGGCCGCCGTCGCCTGGTTCCTCCCGGTGTTGGGGCGCGAAGTGGCCCTGTTGCTTACCTTCGGCCTGCTAACCTGGCAAGGTCTGGGAGGCGGTTTTACTGCCACCGCCTGGCAGAGTATGATCGGCAAAATCATTCCTGCAAAGCGCCGAGGCATCTTCTTCGGAACCCAATCGGCGGCTGCCAACCTCCTTGCCAGCGGCGCCGCAGTGCTGGCCGGTATCCTTCTGGAACGACTGGACTCACCACTCGACTTGACGACTTGTTTCTTGCTTGCCAGCGTCTCCATGGCAGTCTCGTGGGTCTTCCTGGCCAAGACGCGCGAACCGGATCGCCCTCCGGCGGACACAAACGAAAACCGGTCCGACTTCTGGAACAGCGTCGGCGCGATCCTGCAGCGCGACGTAAATTTCCGCTGGTTCCTGGTAGCACGCGTGCTCTCACCGATGGCCACAGTTGCCTTTGCGTTTTACACTATCTACGCCGTGCGTCACCATGGCATGAGCGAGGGCACCGCTGGCCTGGTGACCGGTGTGTATGCGGCGACGCAGGCGGCTGCGAACCCCATCATGGGCTGGGTCGGTGATCGGTGGAGCCACCGCGCTGTCATAGAAGTCGGTGCCCTTGCTGCTGCTGTCAGCGCATCGCTGGCCTGGTTGGCACCAGACATGACCTGGTTTTACCTGGTCTTTATTCTGGCTGGTATCGCCAATGTTGCCTTCTGGACAATTGGGATAACCTTGACACTAGAGTTCGGCACCGAAGCCGAGCGGCCGGCTTACATAGGTCTGGCTAATACCCTGGTGGCCCCCAGCGCGATTCTGGCACCGCTCGTGGGAGGCTGGTTAGCCGACTCTGCCGGCTACCCGGCTGCTTTCCTGGCCTCGGCCGTCAGCGGACTGCTCACCGCGCTGATTCTCCATGTTATGGTGCAGGACCCACGCCATGTGCCCCCATTGCTGCCAAAGGCCGATTTGCAGCGAATGAATGGCGCAGAACCACTAGACTGACAAAGTGTTGCAGGTCCGGCTGCACTGCCGACAGCAGCGATGACTTACCCACCCCCGACAACCCCGCTTGTCAGCTTTATGATGCTGCCAATCTTTCTCTTCGCGACTAGGCACCGCGTTGTCCCTCCATAATAGGTGATAGTACTATGAAAAAGAAAGACCACGAATGATTTCTCACTCATGACCTTACAGCAGATTACTCCAGGTAACTACTTGGAGGTCACCGGCCAACAAAAAGGCCATGAGTCATGCGATCTCGTCGCCAACTCATGGCCTGTTGTACACCCTATGGAGGTTGTGGCACAGGACCTACGGTGGGTTCTGAGCACAATCATGCGTCACGCAGACGCGCCTGCCCAGCGCTGCTTAGCCCGTCGTAGTGCCTCGACCACTGGCAGCGTCTGCCCTGATAGGAAGCGTACCATGCCGCCCCCTGAGGTGCAAACGTAACTCATCCGATCTCGCACGTCGAACCGGGCGGCCGCAGCCACGCTGTCACCACCCCCGATGACCGAATAGCCCGGCGCGTCAGCAATGGCGGACCACAGCCGCTCCGTTCCCAGCGCACTCACCGGCTGCTCGTACACGCCAGCCGGACCGTTGACAAAGATGGTCGCGGCCTGGCGTATGACACCAATATAACGCGAGATCGTCTGCTCACCGATGTCCACGAGAAGATGGTCCACTGGCAGATCCTCCAGCGTGATCTCCTTTCGACCACCTTCGTCCACAGCCAAGTCTGCGGGGTAGAGAATCCGCTCCTCGTGATCGTCCAACAGTTCCCGAGCCCGATCAATAAAGGGGTTCAAGCCCTTGTCTTGGATCAGCCGCTCGGTGGGACCGCCCAGTTGGTACCCCTGGGCCAGCAGCATGACCTCGCCAGTGAGCCCGGAGGTGAGCACGTGATCGGCAGTGCCCTCGCTGAGGATTTGTTTCATCATGCTAAAGGCATCGGCGATGCGCGCGCCACCCAGCACGTAGACACAGGGCGGGGTTGGACTTTCCTTGAGGCGCGTCAGCGCGCTCAACTCGTCCACAAACAGACGGCCCCCTGCCGCCGGGAGCACTTTGGCAAAGCCAATCAGCGATGGCGCAGAGCGGTGAGCGGCAGCAAAGGCCTCACAGACGTAATAATCAGCCAGAGGAGCCAGGTTGCGCACCAGCCGGGTCTGCGCCATCTGTTCCGGTGTGAGTTTGACAAAGTTGACAAACGTGGAGACTTCCTCGGTCAAGTAGCGCACGTTGTTGAGCAACAACAAATCGCCACTCCGTAGGACCTTGATCTGCTCGATCGCAGCAGGGCCAGCGATGTCGTCCAAAAAGCCCACTGGCCGCCCCAGCAGTTCTGACAATCGCTCGGCGTGCGGTCCCAGTGAGACCAGATTCTGATAGTCCTCGGTGTCGCCCTGGTGAGCCAGCATTACGACGCGCGCGCCGACGTCTGACAGTTCGCGGATCGTGGGTACGCTCTTGCGGATGCGGTTGTCATCTGCCAGTTGTCTGGTCCGGTGGTCAACTGGCGAGTTGATGTCCACTCGCAGGATGACCGTCTTGTCTCGAAAGTCGAAATCATCCAGAGTGAGAATCTCGACGTCCACAGGTACTCTCCATCAAACAGTCCCTAGAGCCTGGCTTTCAGCCCCAGGTATTTGTTAGTCAGACCAACTGCCTCCAGACGGTCGGTCTGCATGCTCATACAGGCCCGCACGCCGTCCACAGTCTCGGGGATCGTCACCGCTTCCTGGGGAATGTTGATGGCAAACAGGATGTCGTCCTTGGAAAAACCGATGCACTCCTCCCACACGGCAATCTCGTACATGTCGCCGCGCTTGTTACCCAGGTTGCGGGCGTACCTGAACAGCGAGGTGTTGGAGTTAAAGCCATCGGCGATGCGCACAACGCGAATACGCGGATGGGCGCGGAACGTCTCCAGCAGCGCCTCTTTGCTAACCGACTTTTTGGGTGTCGCCACGATGCTGATAATGTGACCATGCGTAATGGGCGTATGCACCAGGAAGCCAGTCGCGTCCACATGCGGCATGATGGTCATCAAGTCCACCGCCTGGTGGTTGGGCACAGGGTCCACCTTAAGGAGATCCACAAGCCCCCGGTGCGTGTCGCCCGGGTCCGCTACGCGACGGACGATGGTAATGGCGACCTTTTCCACGCCGACCATGCGATCTATGGCGTCCACCGCCCGGATCAGGCCCGTGGTGTTGCAGGAGGTCAGTTTCAAAAAATCCTGGCCGATGCCTTTTTCATAGTTGGCGTATCCGTGGAAGAAAACGTCCGCAATCTCGTTCTTTTCACCGCCCTGGAAAATAGCCTTGACCCCGTGTTTCTTGTAGAGTTCCTTGTTCCTGGCACCTATCCCCGCCGGCGTAGCATCCAACATGACGTCCACCTGCTCCAGCAGTTCCTCAAATGCGCCCGAAACGGGAATCCCAATTTCAGCAAACTCTGGCTTCCGCGCTGGATCCACCAGGAAGAGCTTGTAGGGCATGCCGCTCTCGTGAAGCGCCCTCACTGCCAGGGTGGGAGCTACGTCCACGACGCCCACCAGTTCCATATCTCCCTGAAGAGCCGCACCATCAGCCAGGCGTTGACCGATGACTCCATATCCGGCAACTCCGACTTTGACCTTGCTCATGTTTGCCTCCTTTCAATGATTCCTGCAAAAGCTAGCCCCAAACGATGGGCTGGCACATTCCGATCTCCACTCCCATTGCAGGCATAGTTCTACAACGAGCGTAAGTAATCAATGGCCAATTTGGCGGCCGTCCTGCTGTCAGGCAGGGGCAGAATCTCTGCACAAATGTAACCGTCATAGCCGCTCTTCCGCACAACACTCGCAAGTTCATAGAAGTCAATGTGCCCTTGGCCCGCTGCCCGCCGGTTACTGTCGGCAAAGTGCACGTAACCGAGTTTCTCCCCCGCGCGTTCAAATGACCTGGCTATAGACACTTCCTCAATGTTCATGTGGAAGGTATCCGTAAGCACCACGAGATTCTCTGCACCGACTTCCTCGATAAACCTCAGCGCCTCTTCAACCGTGTTGATAAAGTTCGTCTCGTAGCGATTGATCGGTTCTATTGCCAGGGACACACCTTGTGACCTCGCGTACTCCGCGTAACCGCCGATAGCATCCACCGCACGCTGACGCTGTGCAGCGTGGGTCTTTGGCTCACCCTCGAAGGTGCTCCGGACGCCGCCGATAATCACCAGCGCCCCCCAGGGAGCCGCAAAATCCACGTGCCCCTTCATGCGGTCGAGCAGCCTTGCCCGTATCGTTGGATCTGGACTCGTCGGACTCAACCCGTCATTGTAGTAGGATTGGCCGGTCGCTACCGCTGACACGGCCAAACCACTGCCGAGGACGGCCTGCCCGAGCTTCTTGACCACTTCCGTTTGCGGATCCCTCAGGCTGACCTCTACGGCATCGTATCCCAGTTCTGCGGCCGTTTCCAGACCACGTTCCCAATCTCCAGCAAAGAGCAGTGGAGCGAACTTGGCTGGTTCAGGCGTGATGGCCATGCTAGTCTTGAACATTTCGTATGTCCTTCATCGCACCTATCATTTTGTATGCGAGCATAATCGCTGGGCTAACTCCTGCAGACTTCCGAAGTCTCGGGGACTTCGGAAGTCTTGGCCCACCACTTATGCACGCTAACGTTT
Organism: Anaerolineales bacterium; assembly: GCA_004377365.1. GTDB lineage: Bacteria > Chloroflexota > Anaerolineae > E26-bin7 > E26-bin7 > E26-bin7. The sequence goes on from SOHZ01000601.1 coordinate 5,038, forward strand.
TCTTTGGAGGACAGAACGTGCTGCTTCAGCAATGTGTTGGGGCGACATCTCGTATTTGCACAACAGGTCCGTATTTCCACCACATTCGCCATAGCAATCCCGTATTCCCACCCGCACCATAGGTGCCGGTGCGTGTTCCACCAGCACCTCCGCCACCGCGCTGCCCAGGCCACAGTACACGTTGTGGTTCTCTGCAGTCACGATGCCCCCTGTCTCCTCGGCGGCCTTTACAATGGCCTCCACATCAATGGGTTTCAAAGTAGCCATGTTTAGGACCCGTGCCTCTATTCCCGACTGGGAAAGGATGTGGGCCGCCTCAACGCATTGGGAGGTCATCATACCACTTCCGATGAGGGTCACATCCCCCCCTTCTCCCACCTGCGCTGCTTTTCCCAACGAAAAGTTGTAACCCTCGGGTGAGACACGAGGCCACACATCGCGCGTAACGCGCAGGTAGACCGGGCCATCGTAAGCGACGATAGCCCGCACGACCTGCTCCATCTCTACATCGTCAGCGGGATCTACTACCACCATGTGCGGGATCGCACGCATAATCCCCACGTCCTCAACAGCCTGGTGGGTGGCCCCATTGTTCCCACTCACGATGCCACTGTAAGCCCCGACGAGTTTCACGTTCAGTTGGCAGTGGGCCACAGAGATAGCCACCTGATCACAGACGCGACGTGAAGCGAAAACGCCGAATGTACTGACAAAAGGAATCTTGCCCATCAGCGCCATTCCGGCCGCCACGCCCACCATGTTCTGCTCGGCGACCCCCATCTGGAAGAAACGCTCCGGGAACTCTTCCGCGAAATACACCACCCGGGTAGAACTGGCCAGGTCCGCATCCAAAACCACAATATTAGGATTCTCACGGGCCAGTTGCACCAGCGTGTGTCCAAAGGCTTCCCTTGCTGCCTCAGCCATTTGTCCCTCCCCATTCACCGCACCCCAACTCTGCCAGCGCCTGGGCCAATTGCTCCTCATTGGGCGGCTTCCCGTGCCAGGCAGCCTGACCTTCCATGTACGACACTCCTTTCCCCTTGACCGTGTGCGCGATCAAGATGCAGGGTTTGTCTTTGACCTCTTTAGCCGCCTCCAAAGCCTCGATGATCTGCTGTATATCGTGGCCGTCTATCTCCATGACGGCCCAGTTAAAACTACGCCACTTGTCCGCCAGTGGCGCTATCTCCATGATCTCACTCAACGGTCCCATAAGTTGCACGCGGTTGTAGTCCAGGATCACGGTCAGGTTGTCCACTTTGTAGTGGGCGGCTGCCTCCGCCGCCTCCCAGATTTGGCCCTCCTGGCTCTCACCGTCTCCGATAAGGCAGTACACATGAAACGCCTTTCCATCCAGCCTCGCCGCCAGCGCGATGCCGAGGGCCACCGACAGCCCCTGCCCAAGGGCACCGGTGGAGATTTCAATCCCAGGCACCAGGTGCATGTCAGGATGCACCTGAAGACAACTATCTATGCGACCGAATGTCTTGAGGAGTTCCGGTGAGAAATATCCTCGCTCGGCCAGGGTGGCATACAGCCCCGCCGCGCCGTGGCCCTTGGAAAGGACAAAGCGATCCCGACCCTCCCAGTTTGGATGCTGAGGGTCCACACGCATGACGTGGAAATACAACGCCGCCAAGATGTCAGCCTCCGACAAAGAGCCACCTGGATGGCCGACCCCCGCTTCGGAGATGGTTCGCACGACGTGGCACCGGACCCTCTTGGCAATCTCTTCCAAGTGACGGATTTCGTTCTCTGAAAGCTCTGGCATATCTGATTCTTCCTAACTATGAGTATTGATCAAGTGAGACATAAGAGGGGACACATTTGATCCCCTCACAATGTCAGCCTGAGGTCAGCGGAGCAGGTCTTCGACTCGGCACTGTGGGAAGAATCGAACCCCCATACGGCATTAGAAGCAGCTCGGCGCCAGTCCCGACCTGAGCTAAAGCAGCCTCAAGCGCCTTCTCCACTGTCGCAAAGGGAGTGAAACCGCACCGTCGGACCAGTTCAGGTGCAAGCGCAGAAACGAGGTAAACACTGCCCCGCTTCAAGACCGCCGCAATGGCAGCCGCCTTGTGACCACCCAGTACAAAGTTCTCCCTTATGCGTTCCATCAATTCGTCAGGCGTCTGGCCTCCAGTGAGCCATTCTTCGAACACCGGATGTCCAAGTCCCTCATCACACTCTGCGACCAGGATAATGATGCCCCCTGGACAGACAGCAGCGGCAGCGTTGTCCAGGGCCTTCTGACTTTGATACAAGTTGATGTCCTTGGGCCAGCCCCCTGCACTCACGACCACAACGTCAGCCTCAGATTCAAGGGGTATTTTAGACCTCTCATCCAGGTAGGCACAGCACGCCCGATGCGCCTCTGTGACATCCCCAGCCGATGCGAAGAGGACCGACTTGGCAGGCCCCAGAACGACGTTGAGGATAAAGTCAGCACCAATCATCGCTGCTGCTTCCTCCAGATCCTCGCGTACAGGGTTGCCCACCAATTTTCCCGAACGAGCACCTGGCTCAAGCATCATGGCGTGGTTGGCTTGAATCGTCGTCTGACTACAAACTCCAGGCACTAACGCCTTGGCACCTCCGCTATAGCCAGCAAAATAGTGGAACTCGACCACACCGAGGCAGACACGCACATCGGCTTCGACCACAGGGCGAAAGGCCTCGACGGAAGTGCCACGACGTGTTGTCCCCAGAGCAATCACGTCCGTCGGGTCCGAATCCACGCATTCGACCTGGTCAAACAGTGACTCTCCGATCAGAGCCACTTGCTCAGCTTGCGTATGATGCCTGTGGGTGCCTACAGCAAACACAAGCTTTACATCGTCCGTATCGCACCCAGCCTCTCTCAGCGCCTCCAGCACTGGCGGCAGCAAGATGTTGGTCGGGCAGGGTCTTGTGATGTCGCTGGTGACGATCACCACCTGTTGACCAGGTCGCACGATGTCACACAGACGAGGCGTGCCCACGGGGCGTGCCATGGCACGGGTGACGATTTCCGCAGCGTCGCTCTCGTGTGAGATACGAACGGCAGGGCGTGGTTCCAAGACGCGCGAGGAGGTTCCCCATAGCCAAGGCACAACTACAGTGCGCTTACCATACCGTAACGTCAGATTCGCACGATCCATTGACAAGTCACTTACGCAGTGTTGGTCTGCCGCGTCGATGACACGGCACAGCCAGACAAAATGATCGAGTTACACGGCTCTAGTTTGCCAAGCGTTGATCAGGGCAAATGTAGACCAAGATGGCGTTAGACGAATTGGAAGCACAGACTTTGACCATTGGGCAAGAGGTGATACGCCCCTTGCTGAGGTCGCAATGGGAAGAAGTGGATCGGCTGCTAGTTGAGCAATACCTGCAGCGTTTTCCCCTTGGGGGGTGAGGGCCTTTAAGTAGAAGCTAAGTCTCTATCCCTAGAAGCTTGGAAGGATTGGTCACCAGCATCTTCCTGATATCTTTGTCGGAAATCCCCATCGCGAGAAGGAGCCTGATGTACAACTTCATTCCCTCAACCGGCGGCGGATTCAGCATGGAACCGAAATCGGTAGACATCACGCACTTCTCAGGCCCCACTTTCTCGATGATCTGTAGGACCTCTTCCCGATCGCAGACGGGGTTGTTAAAGTGCGGGAAGGCGCTGTACAGGAACAGCCCGATGTAGGCTCCCATCTTGGCGATCTCGGCCATCTGGTCAACCGACATGCGATTGACATTCCACTGGGGATGGGTGAGCAGAATCTTTTTGACCCCGTGCTTCTGGGCCTCCTCGGTGATGATGAACCGCTCCCTGGTCGACGTGTGGCAGAGGTCGAGGATGATGTCGTGCTCGGCGACGATCTTAAAGATCTCAATCAGTTCGGGGAGTGGGTTGCCCTGCTCATCAACGACCTCGACGCCCGGGGTGTCGTTCTTGAGGACCTGGACGTGGTGCGCCGAGTCGTGGCTCGGGAGCCAGAGGATCTTGGCGCCCAGCCTGGCGCTGGTCTCGGCGGCGATGGGGTTCAGGCCGCCGACCGCCCAATTGAGCACGACCCCGCCATAGCAGCCGAAGGGACGGGATTCCTCGTCCTTCTGCCGGGCGTACTCGTCCACGATCTGCTGGACAAAGTAGGCCATCGGCGCTGTGTCCGAGTGCATACTCTTGAAGACGATGGCCCGCATGCGAGCGTCGTAGGCACTCTTGGCTTCCCAGGTAAAGTCCCAACCGGCGTCTACGAGTGCATCCGGGTAACCGTGAACGTGGATGTCGACGGCGCCCTCGAGTAGTGGAGCGACATCCTCTTCGTAGATATTGCCCGCCTCGCCATAGTGCTCGACGGTCGTGTAGGAGAGCTTGGCCCTCTCTCGCCATGTCGGCGTCAATGATTCTTCCTCGATATTTGCAAACCTTTTGGACATTTTATCTACCTCCTCGCGACTTCTCAAAGTTCAGTGGGTTAAGGGATATCAATGCGCGGTGTAGTCAATCGGCCCAGCGCCCTTCAGGCCTACGGCAAAGCAAAAACAATGTATCGAGGCATTCTCACTTATCGGCCACATGCTGTGTACTGCGTTGGGGGGTATCTTGATCAAGTCACCTGGGTAAACTTCCGCCGTTTCGTCACCGATCTGCATGATCCCCCTGCCATGCGTGACATAGTAGAACTCGTAAGTGGGGTGCTGGTGCGGGTGAACTTTTTCCCCTCCCTTCACCTCGAATTCGCTCACCAGCTCGAGGTACCCCCCATCAGTCTCCTCAAACATCTCTCGTGGCTTGAACAACCACCAAACCGCCACAGAGCCTGCATGTTCTATCTCTGGTGCAGTGCCTTCAATCGAACGGATATCCATTTCCAGCGACTCCTTTCTCCAAAACTGAGCAACCCCTAGAGAAGCCGATCCCTCTAGAAAGTACACTGCGTTGAGGGATCGGCTTCTTCTATTAACTTCCCGTGCCAGGTGCTCTGAGGACCAAGAGCTAATCCCTAGTTGCAGGTTTACTTGATGTACACCCGGTTGGCTACCTCCATGATCTTGTCAACATTCTCTGAAGTAACCAACTCGAAGGGGATCAGGATCTCTATGGGGAATGTCTGCCCTTCCAGATATTGAACCGCGGCTACAAGCCCTCCCGCAGCCTGACCCTCAGGATTCTGGAAGACAGTGGCATCCAATTCACCGGCTTTAATATCTTCAAGGGCCTCTGGCAACCCGTCCACACCACACATGTGGATCTTGCCAATTAACTCGAGTTCCTTCACAACTACTAGAGCCCCAAGAATCATGTCGTCATTGTTGGCGATGATGAAATCGTAATCTTGGGACTTGCTCAGGATACTCTCAGTGACACTCTGGCCCTTCCCTCTGTCATAATCGGCGTGCTGCTCAACAAACTCAAACTTGTCCTGCATTCCTGCGGCTTCGAGTGTCTTCTGTACACCGTCGCTACGCGCTATGTCGGTGATCTGGCCAGCCACACCCCGAAGATAGACGCCCGTGAGTTTGTCCTTGCCCAGTTGGTCATACAACTGGAGCAACCATTCGCCCAGCAGCTCCCCGGATTCTATCTGGTTTGAGCCAACGAAGGTTATATATTCTCCACCCTTGGCCAAGCCATTGAACTGAACCACCGGGACCCCGGCCTTGTTTGAAGCTTCTATCGAGGCAACCGAAGCCTCCAGACTTGCCGCCTCAAATAGCAGTAGGTCAATGTTCTGGGCAAGCATATTCTCTACGTTGGCGAGCTCTTTATTGGTGTCATTGTAGGCGTCTGTTTCGATGATCTTTACGCCCACGTCCTTCGCCTTGTTCTGGATCGCCTTCTGCATTGCGGCTACGTAAGGGAAGGCCAGGTTCTGATACGAGACGCCAAGGACCCACTCCTTTTGGGCAGTGTAGGGCTCATTCCACCATTCTCCCGTAAGCGCGGCTGGGGCCGGGGCCGGGGCCTCTGGACACGGCGGGCACTCCGGGCACTCGCCAGCCTCAGGACATTCTGGACACG
>SOHZ01000633.1 GCA_004377365.1 Anaerolineales bacterium
CTTGCATGGCTAATACCTTGCCTACCCCAGAGATGGGAGCCAGATTGGCGTAAAAGGTACGCGCGCCCACTGGGATTTCAGCATTTTGGGTCGTACCTTTCACCGAGAGTCTGGCGAAGAGGTCATGCAGAGCCGGGTTCTCCACCACCTCGGCTAGAGGTTGACCAACCCAGCCTTCCTGAACCATCTCGAAAGCTCGCCTTGCCGCAGGGTTGAGGAGAAGGATGTGATCCGTTTCGTCGGTCACCATGATGGTGTCCTCGGTGCCAGTGATGACAGCCGAAAGTTTAGCTCGCTCGCTGATGGTCTCAGCGAAGAGGCGGGCGTTCTCAATGGCCAAGCCCGCCTGATCGGCCAGGGCCAAAAGGGCGGCTCTCTCATCTTCGTCAATGCGAGGGCGTGGAGAGAAAGCCAGCAAGACCCCCACCACTGTCTGGCCAGCCCGTAGGGGAATAGAGATTGAGGTCTCAGCTCCCGTCGCTTGCTTTAGCGCCCAGGCTGTCCTGGCTCCGGGAAAGGGGGTGAGGCCGATGAAAAAGGACTCGGGAACTCCATGAGTGGTCTGGACCTCCTCCTTCAGATAGGCTTTGACTATAGGGTTCTCTTCTGCGCTCAAAGGCAAGCTAAAGGTTTCCAGGGAGATCTTCAGAGTTTTAGAAAGCACCTCTAAGAATCTGCCTCCCCAGACAGCCTTGACCACCAGCTTCTCGGTCCTCTGATCGGGCATCAGAATGGAGGAACCAATATAATTCAGACCCTCCACCGCTCCCTGAACGACGGTCTTGAGCACTTCCTCCAGGGGAAGAGTGCTTTGCAAGGTGGCGGTGATGCGTTGTAGGGTGGCCAGGCGACGGTGGCTAGTTTGCAGTCCCTCGAAGGCCTGAGCGCTTTTGATGGCCAAGCCCACCTGATCGGCGACGGCCTGCATGAGGTTAATATCCTCCACAGAGAGCTTTCCCTGGGGATGATAGACGCTTACCACTCCTACTACCTCCTCCTCTGCCCAGAGGGGAAAGACGGTAACAGATTCCACTCCCACCAGACGCATAGCAGCCTGTGCCAGGGCGGGGTCTATCGCCGGTTTCACGCCCACGATCACTTCTCTGATGTCGTCGGTGCTCTCAATCTCTCCGCTGCGGGCCGCCCTGACGGTGATGTTGGCCGTCTCCTCCAGAGAGACGGTGAGACCACTCAAGGGAACCTTCAGCAACCGCTGGGCCCGTTCGTAAAGCCTGCCAACAGAGACTGCTCTAGTGACAAGATTGTGCCTTTCCTTATCCACCAGGTCAATAATGACACTACTGAAGCCCGAGCGGTCCATCTCTTCGACCACCGTTCGCAGCGTCGCTTTCAGGCCCCTTGCCCGGCGCAGGGCCTCGCTGAGGTGCTGGAGAGCAGTCAGGCGAGCTGTGGTGCGCTCCAACTCGGCGTGGCTCTCCCGCAATTCCACAGTGCGCTGCTCGGCAATCTCTTCGGCATGAGTACGATTGTAGAGCATTTCACGGTAGAGTCTCGTCACCACACTGGACATGGCCGCTAGGCCATAGAAGCAAATAACGTTTAGTGTCACCACCCGCGTCAGGTTGGAGATGGTATGAGGGAAGGTGATGGGTACGACTCTCATCACTTCCAAGATAATGGTGCCCATGTAGATGACAGAGATGACAGCCCCTGCCAGGTAAGTGCTCCAGGGTTGGATCAGGATCAGGTTGGCTGCTGTCACTAACAGGGCGTACATAATGCCCGAGGCTCCGGTTTGATAGCCGCCAACCCAGTCTCCAGCCGATATAGCCATAGCAGTGAAAGCCAGACTAGTAATGGTAGCCAGGACGGGATAGCGTCGCACTAGCAGCCAATAGGGTCCCAACAGGAGGCCGTCAATCAGGGCGATGAGGGTCATGGCCAATCTGAGGGTAGGCGGGAAACTGACCAGAAAGAGAAGGCAGACTGCCCCGTTGATAATGGCCTTGACCGTAATAAAGGACCTGACTCTCCGCAGCAGTTGCTCGTATTCGTAGTGTTCCTCGGGACCCAATTGCGCCGGGTTAATCGGGTGAAACATAGCCCCCACCTCCCATTCATTGCCCTAGGGACCGTGCGCCCTCAGCCTCACAGCCGGGTGTGGCCAGAACAAGTTGGTGGTGATGGCTCGAGCCGTTCTAGGCGACTGAATTCGCTACTATCCAACCCATTTTGGCCAGATCCCACAGCCATATCAGGTTGCCAGACTGGGGCCAGTCAGAACCTGCCTTATCTCGTCGACAAGGTCATCAATGGCAAAGGGTTTGGTTAAGAATCGGGCCGCCCCCAAGGCCAAAACTTTCTTTCGCTTTATTTCTTCATCGGTGACACTGCCTGTCACAACGAAGACTGGTATATCCTGCGTAGCCCCGTCCTGTTTCAGGCGCTTGAGAACCTCGTAGCCATCCAACCCTGGCATCTTTAGATCCAAAAGGATCAGCCCGGGTTGCTCCTGCCGGGCAATGGCCAGGGCCTCAAATCCGTTGTTGGCTGCCTTTACTGTGAAGCCAGCTCTGCCCAGCATTTCCTGTATCAATCCTGTGGTGTCCCGGTCGTCGTCAACCGCCAGGATTAAATCCTCTTTGGGCAAAATAGCGCCGACGGCTGAGAGTAACCTCCCTTCGTCAATGGGTTTGACCACGTAATCAACAGCCCCCAGGCGGAAACCATCCTCTCTATCTGGCACGATTGACACGATCACCACCGGAATATCAGCCGTTTTCTCATCGGACTTTAGTCGTTGCAGTACTTCGAAGCCATCTATGTCAGGGAGGCGGATGTCCAGGGTGATCAGGTCTGGCTTCTCCTGGTGTGCTTTGGCCAGAGCCTCTTCGCCCCGGGCAGCGGTTGTCACCCTGTATCTATTACCCTCCAAATGATAGCGGATCAATTCTGCAATGTCCGGTTCGTCTTCCACGACCAGGACATGGCGGGAGGGAGCAAAGGACATGGGTGAAGGGGAGGGAGTAGAAAACCCCTCCAACTCTTTCTCTCTCTCCGCAAGGGGCAGGGTAAAGCTGAAAGTGCTTCCCCGGCCGGGCTCACTCTCAACCCAAATCTCACCGCCGTGCATTTTCACGAAGGATTTGGCGATGGACAGGCCCAAACCCGTCCCTGCTACTTCTTGCACGAGGGGGTGATCGGTCCGGTAGAAACGGTCAAAGATCTTTTCTTGGTCTTCGGGAGCAATGCCAATGCCTGTGTCTGCTACATTCACCTGCAAGAGGTTGCCTCTGACCTGAGCGGAGACAGTGATCTGGCCACCGGCTGGAGTGTAATGGCGGGCGTTGTCAATCAGGTTGGTCAGGATCTGAGTCACCCGGTCACGGTCGCCACATATAGGAGGTAGACCTTCAGGGATGTCTAGTTTCAGGCTGAGGCCCTTCTCCTCAGTCTGCCCTCGGAGGGAAGCAGCTATTTCGTCGCCTATGGTGCTCATATGGATGAATTCAGGGTTGAGCCTGATCCGCCCAGTTTCAATGCGCGAGATATCCAGCAAGTCGTTTGCTAGAAAGGCCAGGCGGTCGGCGTTGGATTTGATGATGCTCAGGAACCGTCGTTGAGCTTCGTTGATCTCTCCTACTGTCTCCAGGTAGAGCAGGTCGGTGTAGCCCTTGATGGAAGTCATAGGGGTACGCAGTTGGTGGGAGACAATAGAGATAAGCTCGCTCTTCATACGGCCAACGGCCACTTCCCTGGTGATGTCTCGGAAAACAGAGACTGTGCCCAGGAACTCATCTTTCATCAACACCGGAGCCATGTGCACGCTGACCACTTTTTCTTCAGTCTTGAACTGGCTTTCGAAGGAAGTCGGCTCACCCTTTGCTGGTAAGGCCTGCGCCCATTTCTTTATCAAAGCGAGCCAGGTATCGCCCTCTGCTCCATAGAGGCCACTCAGTTCATGTATCGGCCGCCCGGCAATTTCCTCTCTCGACATACCCAGGATCTCTTCAGCCGCAGCGTTAAGCAGAATAACGTTGTCTCGAGCATCAGCGACCATCACCCCATCGGCAATGCCTTCCAAGATGGCTCGGCTCTTTGAGGCCTCCTCTTGTCGGGCGCGCAACATGCCCCCCATTCTTTCGGCTGACTCCCTGATCATGCGATAGAGTTCGGCGTTATTTATAGATGCGGCAACCTGGCTGGCCGCTGCCGAGACCAATTTGAGATGTGTCTCAGTGAAATAGCCTGGTTGGGGATGATGGAGAAGGAGCACCCCTAAAACGTCTTCGCCTACGGCTAGGGGCACGGCCAGAGCCGATTTGCTCACCCGTTCCTGGCCGGGACGCACTATCCAGCGCTTACTCTTGGCCACGTCCTCGATGCTGGCTGGTTCCTGGTGCTCCAGGACCCAGCCAGCCAGTCCCACCCCCTTTCTGAAGTCCGTCATCTTGCCCCCACGGGGCAAAGGCTTATCGCGGCCCAGGGCAGCGCGGTAGATGAGATTACCCGACTCATGGTCGAGCAGCATGATGGAACCGTGCTCCACTCCAACGGCCTCATTGATCAGAGCCAGAGCTTGAATCAAGACGCGATCGAGGTCCAAGCTGATTCCCAGGTCCCTGGTGATGCGGTAGAGAGCCTCGACATGGTCACGCTCGGCAGTGAGTTCTTTTATAGCCTCAGCCAGTTCCTCAGTCCGTTGCTCGACCTTTTGCTCCAATTCCTGGGCAGAGCAAGTGATTTCCTCGTACAGGCGGGCGTTTTCAATGGCAATGACCGCTTGATCAGCCAGGGTAGAGAGAAGGAGTTGAGCGGTGGTGTCAAATCCTCCTTTCCCCTTCCTTTCGGCCGTCAATACCCCTATCACCTCGTCCCTGGTGACCAGAGGAACCATCAGCATGGAGCCTATCTCGACGGGCCCAGGCAAGCACCGTGGGTCGGTGCTGGTGTCGGATATGATCAGCGCCTTTCCTGCTTCAGCCACACTACCGACCAGGCCCTCGCCGTGAGCGAAACGAAGGTTCTTGGTCTTCTCTATGCCATATCCATAGCTCATCCGAGGAGTAAAGCGTCCGTCTTGAGAATCAAGCAAGAAGATGGTCGCGTAATCGCAACCCAGAAGTTGAGCACTAGTCTCGACGATAGTGCCCAGGAGCGCTTCCGGATCGAGCGTGGCACTGAGGGCCCGCCCCACCTCGTTGATCACAGCCAGGTTATCAACACGGCGTTGCAGGTTGGCGTAGAGGCGAGCGTGGCCGATGGCAATGGCTGCCTGCGTAGAGAGAGTCTGCACGAATTCCATGTCATCTTTGTCGAAAGCAGCGACCCCGGTGCTGTATAAGTTGATGGTCCCGACCGCGACTCCCTCATAGAAGATGGGCACCACCAGGGCAGAGCGGATTTCAGGTTTGGTGCATACCGGGTGGGCTTCTTGTTCCGCATCGGTTACAATCTGCGGGGTGCGCTCCTTCAAGGCCTGAGCAATGACACCGAACCCTGATTCCGGCCGCACTGCCTTTAATTGATCTACCTCCTCAGAAGTGTATCCGTGAGCCAACGCTATCCAGTAGTCTCCTGCGGCCTCGTTGTGCATGGCGATATTGCCGTGGGTAGCGGGAGTTAGGCGCAGACATTCACTTAACACTAGATCCAACGCGCGTCCCTTTTCCAGGTTGGTAGTGAGCTCCTGGTTGATACGCTGGAAGGCGGTGAGCTTCTCTATCTTCTCCTGGAACCGCTTGTCGGTCAGGCTATAGAGTTGTGCGTCCTCAATGGCGAGGGCTGCCTGGTTAGCCATTATGGACAGGAGACCCAAATCGTGATCAGTAATCACCGCGCCGCCCCTGAGATCGCAGATGTTGAGAACACCAATTACCCGCTTGCCCGCGATCATCGGCACGGAAGCGAAAGCAGCCTGATAATGTCTCTCCACCTCGGTGCCTTGCTCAGTTAGATATCTAGCAACGTCATCGGTGACAAAGGGATTGCCAGAGTCAGCTACCTTTCCAGAAATCCCTTGCCCCCGTCGGATCTTTTCAGGCGAGATATTCTCTGGCAGCCCTACTGTGGCTACCGTCTCCAGGTGGCAATCATCTTCTGACAGCAGCAGCAGGGCGGAGATTTGCGCCTCAAAAATCTCTGCTGCGGTGCGGACGATAGCCTGATATAGGCTCTCCAGCCCCTCTCGAATGGAGAAGTTGAGCGAGGACAACCTGGCTAACCTGACTTGGTCTATTTCGCTATCATTGTTGTGGGGCACGTTCACTTTCAAATGCTCTCTGAGGGTCTTACAATTCACACCCTTGAAATTTCGACTCTGCCCTCAAAAACGCTTATCTTTCAGACAAGGCCGACGCCCTTGCAAAGCATTCCCGCAGGACAGAGACGAGATGATTCAAATTCATTTGTCTTCGCGCCTGGCCTCAGCGGCTCTCTCTGTGATCTCCCTTATGTCAGCGAGGGGACCATCGTCCTGCGCTATGACACCCACGGCCAGAGTCATCAAAGGCATCTGCTTCTCTTGGCCATCAGGGTCTTGAATAGCAATGTAGCCCTGCTCTCGATGTTTGAAATTATAAAAAGTTCCCACCTCAGTGGCAAAACGGTTCGTGACCTTTTCCTTGATCGCTTGAGCTTGCCCGGCCGTGGTGATGACGACGAAATCATTGGCTGCCGTATGGCCGATGAAGTCATCAGTCGTCCCCAATTCGTCAACTGCCTCCCCTACCACCATAGCCGTGAAGCGGAGAACGTCGTCACCGGCCACGAAACCGTAGACCTCGTTGAAAGGCCCAAAATCATTGAGGCCAATGTACAAGATAGCCCAACCGTCCTTCCGCATAAGGAGTCTGAGTTGCTCTTCGATTAATTTGCCGCTGGGCAACCCCGTGACAGGATTGGTCAGGCTCTCACGGGTGGTCCGTAGAACTGCATTCTGGATACGGAATTTCAGTTCCTCGATGTCGAAAGGTTTGGTGATGTAATCATCGGCTCCTAACTCCAGGCCGGCGATCTTGTCCGTTCGCTCATCTTTTTGGGTCAGGAACATGATAGGGATGTGACTGGTGCGTAGATTGCTGCGCAGCTTCTTACAGACCTCATAGCCATCTATGTCGGGCAACATGATGTCCAGAACCACCACGTGGGGCAGTTTCTTGCGGCAAAGCTCCAAAGCATCACCGCCCCGTCCGGCCACGAGCACCTCATACCCCTGTGAGTCGAAATAGATACGCAGCATATTGGCGATATCGAGGTCGTCTTCTACAACCAGGATCCTGCCTTTGTTCATTGTCTCTTACCTCCACTTATGGCTGAATTCTCAAAGCCCTCTGAAATAGCAAGGGGCCTTCGCGAGGTCAGGGGAAAATACTTCGGCTCCGGATTCCCAGTTAGCCCTCTGCAAATGCCTCTGCTGCAGCCAAATTCGGCGCTCTTTCCTCCTTGTGATTTCCCTTGAATGCAGGTTCTATCAACCCGGGTTGCCCCCATGACAGGTGGGATGCTCCAAAGGGTTGGACTAAACCAGCGATCTAGTGCCCCATCCTTCTACGGGCGTTCTCTTTGACTGACTCTACCTCCTCCCCCGTCACGGCACGTTCAAATGAGCGGAAGCCACCAAGTCTGAAACCGTGCTTTGCCGCCAGTGACGCTATCTCCTCCACTTGCTCCACCGTTATATCCTGCCCCAGGGTGTAACTCTCGTAGCGCCCTTCCAGGGCAAGGGTCATGACCTCAGCCATACAGGCATAAGCCATCTTGGGGGGAAAACCAAAGTCGAAACCAAAGTCAACGGAGCCGGGCACTTCCACCATCCCCCCCTCAATAACCAGCACGTCCTTCCGCTCTTCCACCACCTGGCGTGAGACGTCACGAGGGCGAGCCACATCGAGGACCACAGCCCCCGGTTTAAGGTGATGGGGCTCGATGATGGTCTCAGTGGCGCTGGTCACGGTGATGATCAGATCGGCGTCCTCGATAGCTCCTATCTTAGTGGCCAGGCTCACGTGGGCCCCTCCCACTGCCTGGACACGAGCCATGACCTGCTCCAGGCGGGGCAAGCGCCTTCCCACCAGGACCATCTCCGCCACGTCTCGGGCCAGCAGTTGAGCACAGACGCTTCCCACCGCACCCGTAGCGCCAACGACGGCCGCTTTTGCCTCGCTCAGGGCTATCTCCATCTGTCTAGCCGCTTCGCGTATGGCCTCGACAGCTACAGCCACAGTGTAACTATTGCCAGTAGTCACCGGGATGGAGAGGTGTTTGGATATGGTGATGCCAGCGTCTCCGACTACTGAAGTGAAAGCTCCTAACCCCAGGATCTTTGCCCCCAGCCTTTCCGCAAGCTCGCCCGTCTGCACGATCTTACGATAGGCCACTTTGGTTGGCACCTGCATCATCCGAGTCGGGGTGAGGGGACAGGCCACGAACCAGCCCTCGATTTCACGCCCAGTGATAGAGCGAATACCCGTTATGTGAGAGATATGCACGGGCGGGAAGAAAAGGCAGAAATAATCAATGACGCTGCTCGGCAGACAACCAAAGAGCTTAAATTTGCGGGCCACATCCTTCTTGGGCTCGATGGGATGGATGATGAAAGCAAAGTTATCCATCGCTACTCGCAAGCAGTAACCACTGCCTACTGGCCCCTAGGATACAAACGGTGATGAAGGTGCTCATCTCGCAGGTGATGGTGATCGCTTTCTTCATAGCTGACGTTTTTATCAATTACAGCCCGCTTGTCAGAGCGGATCAACACGGTGTCGGACTCTATGGTGCGACAGGGGTAGATGGTCAGGTCAGCACCAATGCGACAGTGATGGCCCACACATCCCCCCCATACGTTTCGACCAATGGGCTGCAGTTCCCCTTTGTGCATGGTCCGTAGTGGTTTGGGTATCACATTAAAATCAGTGAAGGTTACTCCAGCTCCTACGAAAGAATCGCGTCCCACAAGACACAATTGCAAGCAGGCATTCTGGGCAACCATTGAATTCTCCATCAGAGCGCTCATGAAAAGGGCGGCACGGAAAGGTATATAGCAGCCATCACTGACCACGCTGAGGGATAACTGGGAACCTTGCATAACAGTGACATTGTTGCCAATGATGCAAACGTCGATCATCGCTCCTGCTCCGATGAAGACGTTATCACCGATGAAAGAGGGGCCCTTAATGATGGCTGTGGGATCAATCTGAACGTTCTTGCCCACCCGAACCACGGCTGAACTGGAGAGAACCTGCTTATGTTCCAGGAGAGCACGAACAAAGGCCTTGAGCTGGAAGGAGAATTTGTCTGCCTCTTTTTCCATACGCGCTCCGATGGCAAAGACGCCGAAGGGAGAATTGGCCATGAGGACGTGAACCCAATTCTCAATGGAGAGAAAAGCCTTAAGCGGGACATAGTATACTACGTCACCATGTCTTATGTCCTCGGCCATATAGGTGGGAATGTGGTAGAAGCCCTTCTCCTGGGGCTCGGTATCAATGACCAGCGGTTCTGGCTTTTCCCTGATTCCATGAGGGAAATACCAGAGGTCGGCTACATAGACATCGCCTTCTTTTCTGATGCCATCTTGTAGAGGGAGAGCGTGGGTGACGATGGCTTTGTCATCGAGGGCGAAGGCTACCTGGCGAGCTCTGCCTGAGGCACGTGCTGCCGTTATAAAGGCATCAATGAAGGGCTCGTCGAAGAAGAGGTTGTTGCGATAGACGAGCACTTCCTCATCGTCAACGGTGATCTCGTCGAAAGAGTCCACCTCAATTTCCATGGTGCAATATTTGGCCAGGACATCGCGCTGATAGAGCCAGAGGGGTTTGTTAAGAACCCGGAGCCCCCTGGCCGGCTCGTTGAAGGGTGGTATCTTTGTCTTGTCACGAATGATAATCTTTTTCATGGTACGTGACTCATGCCCTCTTCGCCCACAGGCGACACGATAGACGATGAGCTAATCCAATGGCTTCTTGACAATGATGATGTCGCAGGTAGGATCACCCATAGCGATGCAGGTGACCTCCTCCAGTTGCAAGTTCTTACCACCGCTGACCCAGTGAGCGCCCTCCTGCAAAATGCCCACCGCAACGTGACAGCACGGCACATCGGATTTCCTGTTCCAACACACGCCGCATCGTTCAATGACCCAGATGAAATGGTCGGCTTCCTCTTCAATGTGGACTTTATGATCGGTGAATTTGTTAAAAGTCTCAGCGAAAGCGTTCAGACCTACCTTCACCTTCATCCCCAGAGGCAACAGTCGGAAGGCAAGGTCAGCCAGACCCAGTACTGCCCCGAATTCCCGGAGGCCGTGCTTGAAAGCAGCCCGGCCTTGGCGTAGGGCCAATCCCTTGCCACCTCGCGGACCATACATATCTTCAAGCGCCTGTTGGGTGGCACTAAATTCATCAAAGCTGAACTGCAGGTCGAGATTGTTAGGTGGATAGTTGTTAACCAGATGCCTCAACTTGGCCAGGTTGAGGGCAGCATTCACTCCGTTTCTGCCCATCACGTCTTCCAAAGCCAGAAGGGCAATGCGCCCCATTTTGTTAGGCCAGTAGTATTTCACCTCGGCAGCGGGGGTTTCATCCTTGCCTTCTGGCATGCCTTGTGCCTCCTGGTGACATATCAAAGCGTAGATAACTTAAAGCCGGCTTGTGTAGCAGGGGGCCCGGGGAGCAGTTCAGATCCCTCAACGGTCCTTTGCAGGGTTCTCTCTATTTCTCCAGCTGAGGCTGGCAGGCCGCCCATCGTCGTACGGAGGAAAGAGAACTGCGGGGACATCCCCACGTTTCTGACTCACACGCAAGATCTGAGCGATAGACTCTCGAATATACTACGAAGCCAGGAAATCCAACAGCACACTGATAAATCGTTCTGGTTCATCGAGCATGGGAAAATGCTTGGAACCATTCATCCACTCCACTCGGGCGCCCTTTACCTGCTCACCGATAATAGTCGCCTGAGATGGGTTGACCACGTTATCTTTCTTGCCGTAAATAGCCAAAGTCGGCACTTTGATCTGGCTAAGGTATGGCTTTAGGTTAATTTCTCGTAACGAAGCTATGCTCCACCAGAACG
>SOHZ01000494.1 GCA_004377365.1 Anaerolineales bacterium
GCGCGAGTTTGGCGACATCACAGTGAACCTGGGTCAGGCCGAGAGCCGGGACTTTATAGAGGCCTTTCTGGACAGCGAGCCCAACCGGCTGGGGGTCGCGTTCCGGGAGATGCTCTACCGGCAAACCCACGGCCACCCTCTGTTCACTATTGAATTGCTACGAGGCCTGCAGGAGCGGGGGGATTTGGTGCAGGACCCAGAGGGCCGCTGGGTTGAGGGGCCGGCGTTGGACTGGGAGACCCTGCCGGCGCGGGTGGAGGCGGTGATCGCGGAGCGCATCGGCCGTCTGGCCGAGCCGTTGCGGGCTGCGTTGCGAGTGGCCAGTGTGGAGGGCGAGGTGTTCACTGCCGAAGTGGTAGCCCGAGTGCAGGCGGCCGACGAACGGGAGGTGGTGGGGCGCCTGAGCGGTGAATTGGACAGGAGGCATCGCCTGGTACGCGCGCAGGCTATCGAGCGTCTGGGGTCGCGGCGTGTATCCCGCTACCGGTTCAGGAATTATCTGTTCCAGAAGTATCTGTACGACAACCTGGACGAAGTGGAACGGGCGTATCTCCACGAGGATGTGGGGAACGTGCTGGAGGAATTGTATGGAGACCAGGCCAGCGAGATCGCGGCTATCGCTCCGCAGTTGGCGTGGCACTTCCAGGAGGCGGGGATAGCGGAGAAGGCGATACACTATCTGCGCCAGGCCGGGGAAAGGGCCGTGCAACTGTCCGCCTATCAGGAGGGGATCGCTCACCTGACCAGAGGGCTGGCATTGCTCATGGCCCAGCCGGACTCCCCCGAGCGTGCTCAGCAAGAACTTGCTCTGCAACTGGCCCTCGGCATAGCTTGGCAAGGCACCAAGGGCACACCAGCCCCAGAAGTGGAAAAAGCCTACACCCGGGCCCGCGAGCTGTGCCAGCAGACGGGGAAGACGTCTCAGTTGTGCCAGATACTGGGTCAGTTGGCGATGCTTCACTATGTGCGGGCCGAGCATCAGAGGGCGCGTGAGCTGGCAGAAGAGGCGCTCAGCCTGGCTCAGCGCGCCAAGGACCCGCTGCATGTAGCGCTGGGCCACTGGTATCTGGGATTTATCTTGTTCGGTCTCGGAGAATACACAGCAGCCCGAGCCTATCTCGAGCAGATGATTGCCTTCTATGAACCTCAACACCACTACCCCCTCGTGTTCCAGTGTGGATCAGATGCAGGACTGAGCGCTCTAGCGTATAATGCCTGTTGCCTGTGGTGTCTGGGTTATCCCGAACAAGCCTTGAAGCAAAGCCAGGAGGCGCTGGCCCTGGCTCGAGAGCTGGGCCACCCCTTTTCACTGGCCGATGTCCTCTGCTATGCTGGTTGCATGTTCAATGAGATGCGCCGGGATGCGCCGGCACTCAAGGACCATGCAGAGGAGCTGATACGATTATCGAATGAAAAGGGCTTTCCAGGGTGGTTGGCGGAGGGAACCTGCTTCCGGGGAGAAGCACTGGCCATGCTGGGACAGGTCCAGGAGGGGATGGCGCAAATGCGCGAGGGCATGGCGGCTCACCAGTCTGTAGGCGTACGGTTGAACTTGTCAGAAAAACTTTGCTCTCTGGCCGAGGCGCAGGCAAAGGCAGGCCAGCCAGAGGAAGGACTGGCCACACTGGCCGAGGCGCTCGCCCTGGTGGAAGAGACGAACGAGCGCTACTGTGAAGCAGAGCTTTACCGGCTGAAGGGAGAGTTGCTGCTGGCGCAGGGCGATGATGCTGAAGCCGAAGCCAGCTTTCACAAGGCCATCGAGGTGGCCCGTCGCCAGCAGGCAAAGTCGTGGGAGCTGCGGGCGACGGTGAGCCTGTGTCGCCTATGGCAGCAGCAAGGCAGGATGGACGAGGCGCGTCAGATGGTCGCAGAGATTTACGGTTGGTTCACTGAAGGGTTTGACACGCCTGATTTGCAAGAGGCCAGGGCGCTGCTCGAGGGACTTTCACGCAGTTAGGAACGCTATCGAGCTGCTGCGGTAGGCCACTTGTACCGCCTGTACCGCAATAGTGGTGTAACAGTGGTGAAAGCAAAACTCCCGCTTGCAGATTCTCCGCCCCTCGGCGCACGAATGGGATTGTGATGCAATTTCAGAGGCTAGAAATCAGCCCCGAGTTGCCTTTGGCCTGAAGAGGTAGAACAGAGCCAGCAGAATCGCCCCTGGCACTGAGCCGCCCAGGCAGCACAGCCCCTCGACGGGAGACTTCTGCGCGCCTGGGGTGGGAGCAGGAGGCTGGCTAATCTGCGGTGTTACCCCTGCTGCCGTTGGACGAGGCGGAGCGCCAAGCCAGGCTCGCCAGGCGTCCTCCAGGCCGTCCGTATCCACACCAAGAGCCTCCTGAAGGGCGTCGTCGTAATAGGCACCCTCAGTAAAGATGTCAATAAGTTGGCTCATCTTCTCCTCGCCGTACTGGTCGAGGATGAACTCGACCAGGCTTTGACTCTCGGCGTAGGAGAGGCTGGCCAGGTCCGAGTCGGCTGAGAAGCTGCTGGAGATGGAACGCACCGAAATCAGGGTATTGGATTCGATGGCTTCGTTCAGCTCAGCCACGTACACTGGCTCCAAATCGCCCTCGGCGTACATGGCCAGGCCTTCGTCCAGCCAGGTGGGCAGGCCTCCCAGAGGGGTGTCCGTCACCTGATGCATGACCACGTGGGTCAACTCGTGAACAGTGGCTCTCTTCCCCCACTCCAGGTTGCTGGGCGAGACGCCGATCACCACGATGCCCTGGTCAGCAAAGGCCCGTCCCCCGGTCCACTCCCTCGCTCCCTGATCCAAAGCCCCCAGCAGATCGCTGTGGCTCCCATAAATAAAGATCTTGACCGCTTTCTCTACCGTCACACCCGTATCGTGGCTCAGTTGGTCCAGGGCTTCCAGGCCCCGGTCGAGAAGGGCCTGTCCGAAATCGTCGTCTCCTCTGTACCAGTAGAGGATGATGCGGTCGGAGCCAAGTTCTTGCCAATCGTAACGTTCGTCTTCGTAGGTAAAGCTCACTGGCTCAGTCTCGAGTTCGTTACCGGCCGCGTCCTCGATCTTCCACCAGTATTCTATCTCGCTGCCAGGGGGGGTGTAGTTGAGCACCAGGTCCCACTCGTGTTCTGCTTCCACTGTCTGTCCTGGCTCGAATTCGGGATAGGCGCGGCTGGTGGCGG
>SOHZ01000091.1 GCA_004377365.1 Anaerolineales bacterium
ACCACGTCTGCCGTCACCCATACCCACGCCTACACCGCCACCGGCGTCTACACGGTGAGCCTCACGGCCACCGGACCGGGCGGGTCGGACACGCTGACGCGCACCAACTATATCACCGTCAGCAGCGGCATCGTGACCACCACCCACCGCGTCATCAGCTACACCTACGACTCCCTCTACCGCCTGACAGAAGCGGATTACTCCACTGGTGAGCTCTACCAATATGGTTACGATTCCGTCGGCAACCGTCTGACCTACAGCGGCCCCGACGGCACAAAGACCTATGTCTACGACGCCGCCAACCGCTTGACAAGTGTGAACGGGGTAGGGTATACTTGGGATGACAATGGCAATCTGCTGAACGACGGCGTGCGCAGTTACAGCTACGATCACGCCAACCGGCTCACGTCCGTGACCAGTGGCACCTTGACAACCGGGTTCACGTACAACGGCGCGGGAGACCGCGTGGCCAAGACCGTGGGCGGCGTCACCACCGATTACGTGCTGGACCCTGCCGCTGGCCTCACCCAGGTCTTGCAGGAGACCACCGCCGGCCAGGCCACCACTTACCTGTACGGCCACGATTTGCTGGCGCAGTACGACAGTGGGACGTGGGCCTACCACGTCAACGATGGGCTGGGCAGCGTGCGGGGACTGGCGGACCCGGCGGGCCAGGTGGTGGCGAGCTACAGGTTCAGCCCGTTTGGCGCGCCGATGGGGGAGAGCGGCGGGGAGCCATACGGGTACACCGGGGAGCAGTGGGATGCCAGCACGGGGTTGGTGTATCTGAGGGCGCGGTATTACGATCCGGGAGTAGGGAGGTTCGTCAGCAAGGATCAATGGGGTGGGCATGAACAAAAGCCACAGACGCTAAACATGTTCGCCTATGTGACGAACAACCCCATCAACCAAATTGACCCGAGTGGGTATCTGAGCGACAGATTGATTCAGGAGAGTCTCAACGAGTATTCTCTGGATCAGGCCTTCGGCTTCCAGGACAGGTGGGGGCTTTTGGCGCTGTTACGCGACGCCGAAATTGGTGATACTGTGACCGCAAGATATCTCGACTTCTCAGACCTCCTATATGATGTCAGCGATGCGGCGAAGTGGCCGCTGAAGGCTGATCCAAGGGCTCGCAATGGATGGTGCATACGCTGTGGAGATGACAACAAACTCCGTTTCTACAACGTGGAAGATGGCAAAGAGCGCACACTGCCTGACTTCATCTACCAATTGGCAATAAACGCCGAGCAGATCAGGCCGTTGCCAAGGAACTGGCGGCCGCGTAGCGTAGAGCTTCATTGGTATGAGTTGAATGAAGGCAAGTTCTATGATGATTTTCGATCTGAGACAGAGGTGCCTGATGCGATCGCCTGGGGGGTAAGCACCGATGTAATATTAGTAGGAGGGAACTCTGCGGTTATTATAGACCGATTTGGAAATATGTACGTCTCAGCCTCCGTCGCTGTCGGCGTTAGCGCGGGCATGTCCATTCGAATACCTGAAGAAATAAGCCTTCCATTAACTGAAATAGGCCTTGGCGCAGAGTATTGGGAGGGGTATGCGACCCTACCCCGAGGATTGGGTCGTATGCATAAGGACATTTTAGGTGAGAGTAACCTCAAAAATATCATTGAGGGGCCACCGTCCGTTTGGACAGGCCAGATTTTCATCAGCGCTGCCTTGGAGACATGGAACACAGGATCTGTAACTTGGTTTGGCGTGAGTCCATCATTTGGCGGAAACGTCTCCTTTGGATGGACCTGGCACGTGGACAGGTATCCCGCGTTAGCTTGGGATTGGCTACTGCAAATACCAGGTTATGATTCTACGGTGAGGGGTAGTCCCAATCTGCATAGTGATGATCCAAGGCACAATTGTGGATGCCAGTAGCACGATCTACAGCGAGCTCAAAACCTGGCGCACTTGCATTCCGCCAGAGCGTTAGTGAGAGGGGAAGGGATGCCATGCGACGTCTATTGAGTTGTCTTGTGCTCACTATTTTGTTGCTGATTGCCAGCAACTGTGGGGCTCGAAAATATACCATCGAGGATGTAACTCAGGTGCTCTACGAGGCGGGGCTGCTGCCGACCAGACACTTAACAATGACTGCGGACCTCGAGACCATTAAACGCACGGGAGGGATAGAAACCTATCCCTTCACCATCGAGGGGCCTCATCTCAGCAGAGCTTACTATGCTGACATTATGATTTTCCCATCGCAAAGGTCGCGGGAACGTTTTCAACAGAGAGAGGCCGAGATTTCTGAAGCACTTGGGACGAAGAGGGATATATTTGTCAAGGGGAACGTCATGCTAATAGTGCTTCCAGCACTTCCAGAGGCGGAGGCCGAGAAGTATCGTCGAGCGTTGGAATCCTTGGACTGAGTGGGGTTCTTCTGATGAAAAGGTCAATTGTCTTGAGGCGTCACTACGCCCGAATTCTGATCGGCTGCCTTGTAGTTATCCTGATGCTCAACGTGGTATTCTGCCAGTGGCCACCGCAGGCGCCAAGCCGGCCCAAGCCAACTCCTGATCCGACACTAGCCATAGATGCCATCGAAGTGCCAGAATCGGCCTGCATTGGTAAGGCAGTGACCATCACGGTCAAGACAGCACCGGGCAATGAGTGTTTGGCAGCTGTGGTCTATGCCAACACTAGCGGCGATTCGGCATCACACAAGCTCGAGTCCGCTGTTGCTGACGGTGGAGGACTATGCACGTGGACTTGGTGGGTTCCTGAGGACGCATCGGTAGGTGATGCCTCGGTCCGAACGATAGTTTTGTGGGGTGCCGAAAAGTCTCATAATCTTATTCCGATGTCGTTTCACATCGAGAGTTGCAGTGAGTAGCGTGTTATTCTCACACCAACCCCAACTTATTGCCCATCATCATCCGAGCGCCGCCATCATGGCGGGCTCTTTTCTTTGCGACACCAATCGCTACTGAGATGGCCTACCTGGGCAGTGGGCATGTCTTGGCTGCGCCGCTCATGGCTTTGCCTGAGCCCGCGCCCGCGCCTCTGGGTGCGCCCGTGACCCCCACCCACCGCGTCATCAGCTACACCTACGACGCCCTCTATCGCCTCATCTCGGCCACGTACTCCACCGGCGAGTACTACCACCCAAAAAGCCCCCTCCGCCGCGCATCCCTGCGACGAAGGGGGCTCGTTTCTTTCCAGGTGGAGTTGCTACTCAGGCAACCAACTCTAACTTGACAACGGGTACTTCCATTGTCTCAATAGGCTCCAATTTGCGTTGGCGGTCCAGCTCAAATAGCCGCTCCAGGGCACGAGCGACACGGGCCGAGAAAAAGCGATGTCCGCCAGCCTGACATTCTCGCACTGGCACATCTCGCACCACCAGCAAATGCCCATCATTCCAATCACTGTAATCAATGATTTTGTCAGTCATCTCGCTGCCACAAGTGGGACAAATGTCTCGTTCGTCTTTCATAGCTCACCTGCTCTATAGCGATCTCGTGCCCATTCGTCCTCTTCAGGAAAGTAAACCGTTACCACCTTGCTCTTGGGCGTGATTGAACACACGACGTGAATGGATTCACCTTTGGGGACGGTAAAGCCCCAGAAAATGCACTTTGGGAACGGTCTGGCGCGTGGGTCTCGCTCAATGATTTCGCCGCTGATGATCGCATTTTCCACATGGTCCAAGGTAATACCCCGGCGCCGCATCCGTTCCGTGGCATGAACGCTGATCTCGTAATCGCCTTCGCGGACTTTTTCTCGGATGAGCTCAAAGTTGATTTTGGTCACGGGGTACTACCGTCCTCCAGCCACGGTTGCGATCGCTTTTATTGTATCACGGGTGTGACCAAAACGCAAGCTCCTTCCGCTGCATATTCCCGTTACGTGGGATGCAACCAATCCCCTCTCAACCCCGATACCAATGCTGGCCCCTGACCCCGCACCTGCGCCTATGACCACGCCAACCGGCTTGTTCTGAGCAAAGTCGAAGGGCCCACCCAGGTCGTGAGCGGCACCTTGACAACCGAGTTCGCCTACCCTTCGCCCCTGCGGTTGGTGAGCCTGTCGAATCGCAGGGCAGGCAACGGCGCGGGCGACCGCGTGGCCAAGACCGTGGGCGGCATCACTCAGGGGAGCAGGATGAGTTCGCCTCGCCCTGTACTTACTACGCTCTGAGAGACGCGAGAATCTCCACGAACTGACGTGGGGTGATGACCTGGATGCCCTCGTACTTGCCCAGCACCAGCAGGTCTTGGTCGCCGCTGACGATGTAATCTGCCTCCCCCTCCTTGGCGCAGGCCACCACGGAGTCATCCTTGGGATCGCGGGTGACTCCTGGCAGACGGAGCCGGCCAGAGGTCACCTCCGCTTTGGACAACAAAGCGTCCAGAATCGCCGCCAGTTCCTCCTCGTCCAAGCGGAGGTGCTCCGTGATGTGGGGATAAGAGAGAACGTGGACCAACTCCTCCACCAGGTAGAGGGAGGTCACAAGGGTGAAAAGGCTCTCCAGCCAGGCATCCAGAATCTGGCGTGGAGAGCCTTGTGCGACTATCAGGCCGCTGATCAGGACGTTGGTATCCAGAACGGCTCTAATGGGCATCAGCCTGGCTGCTTCGCAGGTGGTAGAACTCTGCCCGTGCCTCTTCGATCAAGGCATCCAGTTCATTGGAGTCGAGTTGCTGACTCCGGGCCTGGATGCCAGCGATGATCTCCCGCAGCGAGGCGGTGGCTTGCTGTTGTCTGGCAGTCTGAAGGAGGCGAAAGTCCTCCATGCTGATGATGGCGGCGGTGGGCTCGCCGAATTTCTCCACGATGTATCGGACCTGCCCGTAGCCCACCTCGTTGAGCACCCGCTTGATCTGAGCCCGCAGGTCAGACGATGAGATCGTTTTCAACATTTGTCCCTCCGTGAGGCAGTTTCAGGCGACGGTTTCGTGCAAATTGAACAATTTGCCACCTTTGCTTAGAATTATACCATAGCCGCTCCTGGAAAGCAACCGTCTGAGCTTAACAACGGGTGGGGGCGTGGTAAACTATCAGTACGACGACGCCAACCGGCTGGTGATGTCGGGGACGTGCCGGTGGGGTGGGGCAATAATGGCAACATGACCTCCTTCGGCAGCCAGACCTACACCTACGACCCCGTGGGCAACCGTCTGACCTACAGCGGCCCCGACAGCACCAAGACCTACACCTACGACCACGCCAACCGGCTTGTCCTGAGCAAAGTCGAAGGGCTCACCCAGGTCGTGAGCGGCACCTTGACAACCGAGTTCGCCTACCCTTCGCCCCTGCGGTTGGTGAGCCTGTCGAATCGCAGGGCGGGCAACGGCGCGGGCCTGGGATCCGCGGACCATCTCAGGAATAGAGCTTGCATGGCGCAAACCCGCACGGCCTAGCGGTCAGGCCATAAAGAAAAGGGAGGGGTTTGTCCCTCCCTTTAGAGACCTCCGAGGTTTCTTTATCGTGCTCGTTTACGGCTTCCAATCAGCCTCCTTGGCCACGGTATGCCTGAATTTGCGTTCAAAACCTCGGAGATCTGAACTCTTATCGGAGAGAATTCTATGTTTCGGGTTGGCTCTCTTCAGTCTCGGTTGCAGCGGCGGGTGGCGGCGGAGGTGGAGGTGATGGTAGTCCCTCCGGATAGGACATGGTCCCAAAGCGGGTCAGGACGACCCCTCCCAAGCCCAGCGACACCACGCCCAGGAAGACGAGGAAACCCAGGCAAGGCAACGCCGAGATCAGGGAGATGAGCAGCACGCCGATGACCACGGCCACCAGAGGGGCTGCTTCTTGGACTTTGAGACCTTCCAGGAGCTTTTGGCCGACCAGTAGACCGACGGCGATCCACCCGAAGAAGCCGCCGGCTGTCGTTATCAACCCGATGAACAAAGCTATGGGTAACAGGCAGACGGTGATGGCCAGCAGCGTTGTCAGGCCAGCGGCCACCACTGCGGTCAGAAAGCCCACCCCCAGGCTCGGCAAAGGGGCGGAGAGCACAGCCTGCGCCACCGTCTCTGTCTGTTTCGGTAGGAAGAGAACCACCAGCAGGCCCAAAGCCATCAAAGCCAGGGCAGTGATGACAGCCTTGAAGATGTCCATTATTGTGTTGAGGAAGAATCTGGTTCCGGTTTCGAGGGGCGTAATGCCTGGTGGGGTGGGGCGAAGGGGAACAATCGGACGAACCGGGGGACTTGGGAAAAGGCGAATGGTGACGCCTTCTGATACATTGCCTTCGACAACAGCCCCTTCCGCCCGTTCCACGTTGCCGCCCATAGCCACCACATCACTACCGATGAAAGCCGTTGATTTCAATTCGACGTTGCCGCCAAAGACGACCAGTTCGTTGTCCACTTCACCGGCCACCGTGGCGTTACCGCCCATGATGAACACGGTGCCGTCCACAAAGCTATCCTCTTCCAGAACGACGTCCCCACCAAAGACGACTAGATCGCCATTCACTTCTTCCCCTGACTCCAGGGTAAAGTCTTCGCCAAATCTGACCACCCCATCACCGCCGTTGGCTAAAACAGGCCCAGCCGGAGCGATCAAAAGCAAAGCCAACAGACAAGCAGTGATTATCTTTTTCATTGTCAATTACCTCCTTGGTCGTTTAGATTGTGCATCATGCTGGGCGAAAAGGCACGATTGGAGTATCTCCTCACCACATCAGCCGCGTGCTAGCCTCGCTCTCAGGTATCCCTTTTGCCGGCCGCTAACCAAGCGCACCCAGAGGGCAGTCAGGGCGAAGACGGCGAGCGAGTAGGATGCCAGAATGGGGCGGCCAAAGGACGAGAGGAGAGTTGTGATGCCAAGCCAGCCAGCTTTGACCAACGGTCTGCCGATGGAGATGAGCTTTAGGATCAGTTGCAGCCCATGGCTGAGCAAGGGAGAATAACTGAACAGTTGCTCCACGGCCATAAAAGCACCGATGATGGCCGGCAAGGCCAGCGCCGTCAGGGAGATGGTGCCCACCAATAGGATCACCCCACCCCAAACTCCTCGGCGATGGGCTTCGCGTTGGGCCAGGCGTTGACTGACCTTTGCCGCAAAACCTGTTGGCGGAGGCACCAGCGGCGCATCAACGAAAAGTTGGGAGACGCGCTTCATAGATATCCACTTGGCCTGGCAGCTCTGGCAACCGTATAGGTGCATCTGGAGTTGACGGGCTTTATTCGTTGTCAGGACATCGTCCAGTGACAACGACATGAGTTGGCCGATCTCTTGGCAATTCATCGTCTCTCACTTCTCCTTGCGGCTACACTATCCAGGGCACAGATTGCAACGAGAGGGGGTTGACCTTTGCTCTCTCCGCCAGGAAGAGGGCTTCCCTCTCCCTGGTTGGCTTTGGGCGCCGTTTCCGCCGTCTGTGAAGCCAGCGCTTGCTGGGCCAGCATCTCTCGCGCCCGGTAGAGCCTTGACTTTATCGCACTCTCTGTTGTCCCCATGACTTCCGCGATCTCGCGATAGGAGAGCTCGTACCAGTAACGCAGGATCACGGCGGCCCGATACTGGGGAGCCAATTGGTCCAGCATCTTGCGCACCTCGTCTTGCTCCTCCTGCCGGATAGCTGCTTCCTCTGGTTGATTGCGCTCACCGGCGGTCTGCTCCAGGAAAGGTAACTCATCTAAAGACAGCCAGGTAAAACGTCTACGGCGCAGACGGTCAATGCAATGGTGGGAAGCGATAGCCAGGAGCCATGAGGAGAACTTTTTATCGGTTTGATAAGTGGCCAGGCGGGTGTATGCTCGCAGGAAGGTCTCCTGGGCGGCATCCTCTGCCTCCCTGGCGTCACCCAGCATCCGATAGGCCAGGTTGTAAACGGGGATCTGATAGGCTTCCACCAAACGGGTGAAAGCTTCGCGGTCGCCCGCCACAGCCTGTCGTATCCAGACTTTCTCCTCTTCCATTCTTCCCCTTCGCATTGGTGCGTAGTGGCTTTAGACCACGGCCAGCAGACTGGTTGCCGGCCTCTAACGCTAGCTGCTCGCATTATACTATACGTCAAAAGTCCCTCAAAGTTGCACTTTCGAGGCAGGACGGGTGGTCAATCTATCTTACGAGGTGGCCTCCCTAACATGAACCTTCTCTCCAAGCTTGAGCTTTTCTTTCTATTTCTTTGATGAACCCGTCTTTTCCTGCCATATAGCCCTCGATGTCCCCGGGGCACCTTCGGGCTAGCTCTTCCTTCAAACGACCATAGGTTTGTGCTTCTTGGGGATGAGCGATCATGTAGTCTTTGAAGTTCAGATGGCACTCTATTCTAGGGTTCCCAGTCTGAAATGTGTGAATATGGTGTGTTCGATTAGCGTCGTCGCCTTTGATGAAAAATCGTCTTCCGGGGATACCAAACTCTCCTTTCGGTTGGTAACCCCGTTCGATCATCTCCTTGTTAAAGTCGTCTATCTTCTCGATGTCGTGCACCTCAACCAAAATATCAATGATGGGTTTGGCGCTGATGTTTGGAATGGCCGTGCTGCCGATGTGGTGGATGATTACGACTTCCTGCCCAAAGATTGCGGTGATTTCATCGGCTTCCGCCCTAAACAATTTCGACCAATTTTGATCGTGCGGAACGACTTTAACTTTTCTAACCTTTGCTTTGTCCGAGGGGCGGGCTTCCATCTCACAAAGCAAGATCTATCGGGAAAGCGTCTTGAAATTCAATGTCAGCCAGTCCTTGCCAACGCCCCCAAGAATCCTTCTGGCCAAGAGAGCGGTGTGAGGGGCATTGGCAACGGGCGTTCTTAGGATCCGGACATGCTTTTATCTTACGAATGAGAGATCTTAGATCGGCTGTCTTTACTTTGTAACCACGATGGTCAACCGATTCTGAATCCAACGCACCCCGTCTGGATTCTTCGTATACTGCCACGCCACGAAATTTACAATGTGAGCATCTAACGATCTGGACTGCTATCTCATCCGAACGGCTGTCGGAAGGCAGTTCGATGCTGTGGGTTATTTTCAGGGTGCCACGTGTCATACATTCTGGGCATACAAATGGCATGATACATTTCTCCTAATAGTATTCAGACCGTGAGGATTATCATGGCCTTCGGGTCTTTAATCTGGTATGTAGGGTATCAACCCCTTACGATAGGCCACTTCCTGGATTTCACGCGGCATGTAGCGAGCGTCCACAATCAGCCCGTTGACCTTGATCATCCAAGCCATTGGGTTCTCGTCTATTTGGCTCGGCAAAGTCCAGTCGGGGTGCATCTGGAAGATGTCGAACATGTCCATAATTTGGATTGATTTGGCACTGGCGGTCCCTGCTTTGCCATCAGATTACCTCCTCCTGATTACTGCTTAACGGCAAACTATGTTCCGCACCAATCCGCAAAATCAGTGCGGTTCTAGCATCATCCTCGTGAGACAGTAGACCAATCGAACTAAAATCCGGCACTATGTAGCGAGCTCCTGCTTGAAGTAGAGGAGATGCCATGCTCGACGGCCCTAGGCCGATGCATAGGGCCCCGGAAGCGACGGCGGCCTTCACGCCGCTGATGGAATCTTCAAACACGATGCATTGCTCAGGTGGTTTCTGCAAGTATTGGGCTGCGAGCAGATAACATTCGGGCTGTGGCTTGCCTCTCTGAATGTCGCCTGCGGTTACCTGCGCAGTAAACATCCCATCAATGCCAAGCTGATTGATGACCTCGTTGACTTTCCATTGCGCCCCGCTGGTCACCAACGCAGTTGGAATGCCTTGTTGCTTCAGGGTACGCAAAAAAGCCATTGCGCCTTTTACGCCCGTGTATGTCAAATTGGTTTCGTAATCCGCCATCTTTGCCAGGACAGAGTGGCGTTCACCGGCGTTTAGGTGGGGGAATAGAAAATCAAGGGTATGAGTTGCTGGACATCCGTACACGTGCTGATTGAAATCGGCTTGTGTAAGATGCACTGGGTATACCTCGGCAAGGTTTTGCCAGAACTCTGTAACAGATTGATATGTGTCAACAATGACACCGTCCATGTCAAACAGAATAGCCTCATATCCCATTAGATCAGTTCGCTCGTCGCTCTCGAGGAATCGTTAACTTTGCCCCAATGAACTGTTTGTGTGTCAGGTTCAGACTTTTGGCGATGCGGCGAATCTCCTCGATCTCGTCGTGGGAAACGTGACCGTCGGCGTCGGCCACGGCGAATAGGACGTCCAGGAAGCCGACGCGCTCGTCTTCCGTTGTGCTGGTAGAGAACTCGCGCGTCAGGCGGAAGTAATCCAAGTCAGCGCTGACTTCGGACACCGCGACCTCGGCGACAAAGGCGGCTGTTTCTCGGGTGATGTCCCAGCCCGTTTGCAGCGCATTAACCATTTTGTCGAATTCATCCTCTGTCACCTCTCGGTCTACGTGGGCCACTCGCGCCATCAGTCCTCCGGCCAGGCTGAGCTTGCGCAAGTCCGCCTCGGGGATGTCCGGGTTAACCTCGCCCAGATTCAGGCGCTGGCGCACTGCGTAGTAGACCTTGTTCTTGATGAAATCCTCAAAGTATTCCTCGCGGTTGGGGGCGCTGGCCACCGCCTGCGAGCGCCGCTGTACCGTCCCCCGCATCAAACGCCCCAACTGCCCGATAACCCCTACGCCCACTGCCTCGATGGCGGTCTTGATCTCTTCCGCGACAGCCCGTTCCTCATCGGTCACGACACCATCTGCCTGGATGAGATCCTCCAGCGCCGAGAGCGCCAGCGCTCTGTCCTTCGGCGTCCGCAGCGCGGCCTGTAAGAGCTCCACCAAACGGGCTCGCTCTGCCGCGTCCACCGGCGACTCGATGTACATTTCCAGCATGGCCCACTCGCGCCCGGTGAGTTGCGTGCCCCACTCGAGCCCGGCGTGGGGCAACCGGAACAGCAGATCCTTCAAGCTGTTGATCTCCTCGAGGGTCATCTCGCCGTCAGCCCACGCCGCGGCGATGATCACCCTGGCTAACGTCAGAATCAGGTTCTTGTCAGACATCATTATTCCTC
>SOHZ01000483.1 GCA_004377365.1 Anaerolineales bacterium
GTCGAAAGCGACATGGAGACCGGAGACTTCCTGGGACTCGATAGAGAATCCAATTTCCCCTTCTGCGTGGCTGTCGTCTATCACGTCGGCTACCAGTTGGCCATTGATGTAGCACCATATATGTGAACTCTGGGATACCACGAGCAAATGGTTGGTACTGTTATCCCTGTTGATGATGTCAAGGGCTGATGTCCATCCCACCAAATCGCTCCGTTTCCCGTCCACAACCTTGAACAACGTATAGTTCCCGTCCCCACTTATGTTGAAGACATAGGCATTATTCCAGCCCGCAATCCGAAAGGCCAGGCCATAGTCAGCGCCGTTAGGTCCATCAACCTTGCGGGCATCCGCTTCCACGACAAAGTCAGAGAAAACCTTTCCTGGATATCCTTGCCAAGTCAGGTAATAGGCCCCTTCCACCAGCCCATGGAATTCGCCGTTCTCGTGCCACCATTTGTGCCCATCGTTGTGATCCCGCCAGCCGCTGGCGGGATCACTGAAATCGTCCTCTAGTAGGACCCCTGGCTTCGGCGTGGGCGTGGGTGGTTCGGTGGTGGCTGGAGGAGCCTCTGGGGTGGGTGAGGGCAAGGGCGTCGGCGCAGCCGGAGCCTGAGCCACCGCTATGGCCCCCAAATCACCGCTGACGGTCACCATCTCAGCAAAGGCCCATCCCTCTCGGCCATCGGCCGTAACCACTTTCAGCCAGCCGTTGGCCTCCGTTCGCCCCACTACATTCAACCTCGTTCCCTCTTCCATCATCGTGAGGATGTCATAGTTGGTGCCTGGGCCAGCCCGCAGGTTCAAGAGGTCCACTGCCACCACGGCCTCTGGCTGAGAGATGGGAGTGGGAGAAGGGACAGGGGTAGGCACAGGGGTGTCGGTCGGCATCGGAGTATCGGTAGGGGGCGGGGGGGACGTAGGCATGGGCGGGGCTGTGGGTTCCGGCGGCGGCGCCGGACCACAGCCAGCGACGATGATCAGGACTAGAAGGACTAACAGTGCGCGTTTCATGTTGAATTGAACCTCCTCGTTTTGTTAGGATGGGATAGCATGGAACAACCGGCCAGCAGACCTTTGGCCTAATTGGCGACACAAAAGGGCTGCCATTCTGCCTCAGATTCTATTCGTCACCGCGGTGATACACCACCTGGCCATCCAAGATGGTATAGTCCACCTGGGTATCGGAGATTTCCTCCGGCGGGATGGTAAAGATGTCGCGGGAGAGGACGACCATGTCGGCCAACTTGCCAGGGGTGATGCTGCCCAACATATCCTCCAGCCCCACAGCGTAGGCCGCCCCCAAGGTGTAGCCCCGCACCGCTTCGGCAACCGTCAGCCGCTCCCCCGGATACCAGCCTCCCTCTGGTTTGCCTTTCCTGTCTTGCCGGAGTACGGCTGCCTGTATCCCCAGCAGCGGGTTCAAAGGTGCCACAGGGCAGTCGGAGCCGAAGGCCAGGTGGGTTCCAGCGTCCAGCAGGCTACGGAAAGCATAAGCGTATCGGCCCCGTCTCCCCCACACCCTGTCGGCCACCGCCCAGTCATCCATGATATGGGGTGGCTGCATGGAGGCGATTACGCCCAGTTGAGCCAGCCGATGGACGTCGTTGGGCTGGATGCACTGCACGTGCTCGATACGGTGCCGTAGGGTAGAGGGCTGTCCTCCCTGAATTTCGGTCAGCACGTCGAGCACATCATGGAGGGCGCGGTCGCCGATGGCGTGGATAGCCAGGCTGATATCGGCCGAGTGGGCACGATAGGCCAGAGCACGCAACTCGTCTTTGGGGGTGACAGCCACACCATAGTTGTCATCGCTCCCTTCGAAGGGCTCCAGCATCCAGGCCGTACCTGAGCCCATGCTGCCGTCGGCGAAGAGTTTGATCCCGCCTATGCGCAAGGTCGCATCGCCGAGGCCGCTACCCAATCCCAGGACGATGGCTTCGTCCAGGTGTTCCACCGGGATCATGCAGGCCACGCGCAGCAGCAGCTCTCCCCGCTGCCGCAAGCGCAGAAAAGCGCGCAGTGCGGGTTTCTTCTCCCCCTCCACTTGCATCTCATGGATACTGGTCAATCCCGACCGGTGAGCCTCGGTGATGCTTTCTCGCAAAGCAGTGACGACTGTCTCGTCGTCGGGTTCTGGGACAATGTCCTGGACTAACCTGATCGCTTCCCATTCACGCAGGATGCCGGTGGGTTCACCGCTGTCCGGGTCACGATCAATGCGGCTTTGGGGCGGGTCAGGCGTCTCGACGGTGATATCGGCTTTCTCCAGAGCCAGGCTGTTGACCCATAAGCTGTGACCGTCAATGCGACTCAGCGCCACCGGATTCTGGGGGGAGATGTCGTCCAGGTCGGCTTTGCTGGGTAAGGTCCCATCCCCCCACAGGTTCTGATTCCAGCCCCCACCCAGCACCCATTCGCCGGGGTCAGCGCGCTCTACCCCGGCCCGTATCCGCCGCTGCACCTCCTGCCAATTATCCACACCATCCAGGATCACCTGGCTACGACGCAAAGCGTACTCCAGGAAGTGGATGTGACAGTCTGTGAGGCCAGGCAGCACCAGGCGGCCTTTCAGGTCAATAGTCTGAGTGTTTGGGCCGGCGAGAGGTTCGATCTCAGCGTCACGGCCGACAGCCAGGATACGCCTGTCGCGGATGGCAACGGCAGTGGCCTGGGGATAGTCTGGGTCCTGCGTATGCAGCTTGCCGTTGTAGAGAATCAGATGAGACATGTTGCTCCTCAATCCATCATCAGCACTTCTTCGATGCGTTCCAACGCCCAGTCGAGCTCCTCCTTGGTGATGACCAGCGGCGGCGCGAAACGGATGACATGCTCGTGCGTCTCCTTGCAGAGCAAGCCTTTCTCCTGTAGGGCCTCGCAGAAGCGGCGGGCGCCGCCAGCTTTGCGTTTGAGCACCACGCCGATGAACAATCCCTTGCCACGCACCAACTCCACGTGGTCGCTTTCAATGCGCTGCAGCCGTCCTAGAAAGTAGTCGCCCAGTCTGGCCGAATTCTCGATCATCCCCTCTTCCACCAACACTTTGAGGGCCTCGCGGGCCACGGCGCAGGCCAGCGGATTGCCGCCAAAGGTGGAGCCGTGACTGCCAGGATTGAACACGCCCAGGACTTCTCTGGCGGCCAGCACCGCTGAGACAGGGTAAAAGCCCCCGGAGAGGGCTTTGCCGATGGCGACCACATCGGGGCGCACACCTTCGTGCGCACAGGCAAAGAGCTTGCCCGTGCGTCCCAGGCCAGTCTGGATTTCGTCGGCCATAAAGAGCACGTTGTGCCTGGTGCAAATTTCACGGGCTTTCTTGAGGTAACCTTGAGGCGGGATCACCACGCCGCTCTCCCCCTGGGTGGGTTCTACCAGAAAGGCCACCGTGTTCTCGTTGATGGCCGCTTCCAGCGCGTCGGCGTCCCCGTAGGGGATGGTCACAAAGCCGGGGGTGAAAGGGCCATATCCGCCGCGATAATTTTCCTCGGTGGAGAAAGTGACAATGGTGATGCTGCGCCCGTGAAAGTTGCCAGCGCAGGTGACAATTTCAGCACTGTCCTTTTCCACGCCCTTGACGGTGTAACCCCATTTGCGGGCGGCTTTGAGGGCGGTCTCTATCGCCTCTGTGCCAGAGTTCATAGGCAGCATCATCTCGTAGCCCGTCAATTCGCACAGTTCCCTGGCCAGCAGCGGCAGTTGGTCGTTACGGAAGGCGCGAGAGGTGAGGGTGACCTTTTGGGCCTGATTTTGTAGGACCTTGAGGATGCGCGGGTGGCAATGGCCCTGGTTCATCGCCGAGTAAGCGCTGAGGAAATCCATGTACTTCTTGCCGTCCACATCGTAGACCCAGACGCCCTCGGCATGGCTGATGACCACGTCCAGTGGGTGATAGTTGTGGGCATTGTACTGGTCTTCAATAGCGATGTATTCTTGTGTGTTCATGAACTCTCCTTTGAGTCGTATCTCAACCACCAGCGACGAGATGTATCACCCCCACCTCGTCACCGTCTTTGATTTTGTAGGTCTTGTATTCATCCCTGGGGATGACTTTGTCATTTACCTTGACCACGATCATATCAAAAGTGAACTTGCACCTCTCTAGAAGCAGGTCCACAGTCATCCCCTCTTCCCACTCGATTTCGAACTTGCCGTTATTGACTCGTATCATCGCCCCAATAAAGCGCCGTCGGGCTGGAGGAGAGGGGGATATCGTTTGGCGTAGTCCCTCGGCTTGGCTCAGGACAGGCGCTCATGACGAAGCCCCCTACACCCCCGGCACTGGCGGCGCTCATCACGTTATGTGCTGCTTCACCACCTCTACCAC
Organism: Anaerolineales bacterium; assembly: GCA_004377365.1. Taxonomy (GTDB): domain Bacteria; phylum Chloroflexota; class Anaerolineae; order E26-bin7; family E26-bin7; genus E26-bin7. Next base: position 4,322 of record SOHZ01000483.1, read on the forward strand.
CTCGGGGAAGTCAATGCGCAACCGCTTGAGGGTCTCCAGGGTGGGGATGCCGTTCTCGGTCCAACCACGTCGCTTGTAGACGGCGTCAATCAGCTTCTCGTACTGGTCTTCCCGATACTTGCGCAGCGTGGCCATCTTCTCGTCGGTGGTCTTGCCTTCAGGGTCAAAGCCGACCAATTCCTCGAGTTGCTTGTCGTAGCGTTCGGTCCGAGACTCGTACTCTTCCACCGTGACTGGCCCCATCGAGCGATAGGGAATGGCATCATGCTCGCGGGTGCCAAAGCCCACCCTCAGGTTAAAGACCCGCTGAAAGTTGTAGACCGATTCCGACATACGGACCAGGTCTTCGCCCTTTTTGACGTCCTGGCGGCCGGTGACCCCCACGAACAACTCCACATAATTCTGGATGTGCTCTGGCACCTTGGCTGGCTCGTCCGTCTCGGCGTTGTCGGGCGGGGAGATGTCGTTCCAGGGCAGCTTGCAGAATCCGTTCAGCCCGAACCAGGTACGCCACATAGGGAAGTAATGCAGCGCTTCGGCTTTGTCCTCAAAAGTGGGAAGCTGGTTGTTCACCATATCCATGAAGATCAGCCAGGCCTCGTCGTGCTGCGGGCCCTTGGAAGCCAAACCATAGCCACCTTGCTGGGCCAGCGACTCTTTGCTGACATATTCCGAATACTCTAACCCTTTGGCCTCCATGCCGATGTCCTGCAAGAAAGCCGGGTCGGCTCCGTACTCCTCGGCAAAGATCTGCTTCATGCGGCGGATGCCCTGTCCAGCGATGGCCCCAAAGCCCTCGCCGCGCCCCATCTGATGCAACAGCTCGATGGCTGCCTCGGCATTGCCAAAGTTGAGTTCCAGCCCACCGGTGATCTCCTTGTTGAGCACGCCAGCCTCGTAACATTCCATCACAAAGCCCGTGCCCGTGCCAAAGGAGATGGTGTCAATGCTATAGGTATCGCAGTAAAAGTTGATCTCCAGCAGCGCGTCGGGGTCAAAGATGCCACAGTTGGAACCACAGCCAGCGATAGTCTCGTACTCAGGACCATCCACACTGACCACCTGCCCTTTGTACGGCCCCGTCTTGACGGTGTAGCCATCCACGGCGTGGGAGCAGGCCAGGGTACAGCCGTACCAGCAGCCCTCGGGGATACCCTGGGTGAATCTCTTTCTCCATATCTCGCCAGCAATCTTTCCGGCCTCTGGATGCGCGCCAAACTTAAAGTTATGGGTGGGCAGCAAGTCGTAATCGTTCATGATTCCCACCAGGTAAGGGGTGCCCACCTGGCGCATGTTGCACTGGACGTGATCGTAGTCATGGATCTCCTTGTGCATCTTGGTGCCCACCTTGGTGATCCGCTCCCGGTCTGCCGGATGGTTAGAGTCTCCCTTGACGCCGAGGTACTTGACCACCAGGGCTTTGACCTTCTTGTCGCGGAAGACCGTGCCGATCCCGCCGCGCCCAGCCTGCTTGATGCGGGGAGCCTGGCGGCGCAAGTCGTAGAAGCTAAAGTTAAGACAGCCGATGAGGGTGTGCTCAGCACCGGTACCGGCTGAGACCGACGAAATGCCCCGTTTCTCGTTCTCCGACTCGGCAAACATCTCCAACATCTTTTCCCCCAGAATGTGGGTGTTAGTATCCAACTCTTCCGGGGCTTCAATGATAGATACCTTGCCCTTCATGCCGTCTACGTAGACGATGACGTCCTTCTCGGCTTTGCCCTGTACCTCGATGGCGTCCCAGCCAGCGAACTTGAGCAGCGGGCCGAAATGGCCGCCTACGTTGCTATCTATTACCGAGTGGGTAGTGGGGGAAAGGCTGACCACCAAAGATTTGCCGGAACCAGGGTATTGAGTGGTCCCACCGATGGGGCCGGAAGAAATAACGATCTCGTTTTCCGGGTCGTTCCACTTGGTCTCGGCGCTCACACCGTGCCACAGCAGCCGCAGTCCAAACCCCCTACCACCGATAAAGATATCCTTCATCTCCTGGGTCACAGGCTTGTTGGCAACAGTGTTTTCGGAGAGGTTGACATAAAGCGTTCGGTTGGTATAACCTCTCTCGACCTGCCCCAGTTCGTAATCTATTTCCGCCAGCACTTTGTAATCTTGTTTCGTGCTCATGCTACGACCTCCTTGACTTTGATGGCCCACTTTGCCGTTTCGGATGGTTCCAGGTCCGGCACCTCAACGATAGACAGGACGCCCTCGGGGCACTCGTCGGCGCATTTGCCGCAGGCCACGCATTTAAAGGGTTCCGTGAGGTCCGGATGGGTGAACATGGCCAGTCTGGGGCAAAAGCCCACGCAGGCGTAACAGCCCACGCAGAGCTTCTTGTTGCGGATGACCACGCCTTTTTTGTTCCGTGAGAGGGCTTTTGATGGACAGACGTCCATGCACGCCCCAAGTTGGTCGCAGACCGTGATCACATAGTGTCCCGTCTCTGGCGACTTCTCCCCGATCTGGATGGCCGATTTCTCTGGGTTCTCTTCTTTGTAAAAGGTCTGTGCGCAGACCTTCTCGCAGATACCGCATCCGGTGCAGAGTTCGGACTTGACTGCCAGTATCTTCATGTTTCTTCACCTCGCTTTTTTGATAGCGGAGCTAATTATACCATTTGTGACAAAAAGGTCAAAGTTGCATCACCACCACAATAATGAGGTAGGTGAAGAAGTTTCTAGTTCTTGTTTGGGTGAGCGTTTACTCATCAGGGACCTCATCGCCCAGTGCGCCGGTGCGCTGCAAGTACGCGATAATTCTTTGACCAAATTCCTGGAGATCAGTACGACCGTGGATAAGGATGTCATACAACTTCCTGAATATCTACCATCAGCCCCTCCTTCTGTTCGGGAGCCCGAAGTGTCGTAAAATGTACTTACGTTTGGTTTTACGCAATGGCTCAGTATCCACATAGTCCCGCAACGCCGTCGTCTCGAAACGCACGCGCTCCGCATCGTCGGCACAGTAGAGCAACCGGCCGTTGTAGTAGACGCGATGGCGTAGCAGCGGCGAGGCCTCGGCCAGGTCCACCACGTACACGTCATCCCGGTGGAACACGCTACCTAGTTCACCGATGAGGTGCAGTAGCCGGTTGAACCGCTCACTTTCCGGCACGCTGGGGCCGAAGAGCACCGCCACGTCCACGTCTGAAAGCGGCCCGGTGTCGCCTCGTGCCTGGGAACCGTAGAGGTAGGCCAATACTACGCCGTGGCGCTCAAAAACCTCATCCAACCCCTGCTGATATGGCTCCAAGTCTCCTAATGGTCCGCTCATTATCTTTCACTCTCCATGATGTGCCCCTTCCGCTCCAGATACTCGACGATGCAGCGTGCGAAGAAGCGAATGTCGTCAGGGTCGCGCTGCAGATGTTCGTACACTTTGACCGGGTCCACCTCCACGTGCAACTCGGTCAGCACGTTACGGAAGCCGACAATGGCAGTGAACCGCTCGGCAAAGTCAGCGGGCAGGACGCCAGCCTTACCCAGCGCACGGATGACCCCCGCGTAGTCGTCCGCTGGGATTGCGAAATCGGCCGTCAAGATGTGAGTGGCGATGTTGAGCACCCGCTGGATCGCTACCTCCAACGCTCGTTCCGTGGCACAGCGGGCGACCACGTCCTCGCGCCACTCCTCTAGGCTGCGGGAACGCATCTCTTCCAGACGGGAGACGAATTCCTCCAGTGCCCCCAACCGTTGCTGAATGACTTCCACGTCTACCATTGTCTGGGCCTCGCTTTCGAGCCGACCATACCGTCCCTGGGTGATGCGGCGCAACACGTAGCGCCACCGGGTGCGATGTAGCGGCCTCGTCGCCATGTACTGCCGCAGCGCGCGGGTCTCAAATGCCACCCGCGCCGCGTCATCAGGGCAGTAGAGCAACCGATGGTTGAGGTAGATGCGGTGGCACAGTAGCGGCGGAATCGCATCCAGGTCAACGACGTACACGTCATCGCGATGTAGAAGTTGACATAAGTCGCTAGTCAATTGTGCCACTTGGCTAAAGCGCTCACGTCGGGGCAGGTCTGGGGTGAACTGCACCGCCATGTCCACGTCCGAAAGCGAGCCGGCGTCGCCTTGCGCCTGGGAGCCGTAGAGGTAGGCCAATACCACGTCGTGGCGCTTGAAAGTCTCATCCAACGCCTGCTGATACGGCTCCAGGTCCCCTAATGGCCCGCCCATCACCCCTCGCCGTTCTCCGTCAAGAGACCGCGCTCGCGCAGGAACCGCTCTTCATCGGAATCGCCCTGCACCTTGGAGCCAAAGAGCCAGACGTGCGCGATGCGGTCGCCACAGCGCTCCCGCAGCCGGGAGAGGAACTCGGTCAGCACATCTCGCTCTTGGGGCGTCAGGTGCCGCAGACGGGGATGGTCACGCATCGTTTGTCTTTCCAAGTCTTTCTCGATCATTCGTCTCCAGCCGTGGCCGACTCCCAACATACCCGCAACCACAGCCCTTCCTCCGGTGTCAGGATCAACTCTTTAGCTACCCCGTCAACCACCTCGTAAGGCGTTTCCCACCCGGCGTCGCCAGCGTACAACTGCCCCGCTCCACTGCGCCGGTCAAATACAAAGATCATCTGTTCGCCGTATTTATTCTCAAAGTAGCCCAGATATTGCCCCGCCCGTTCTTCTATCCTGGGCGGTGTGCCACAACTGGCCGTGTGATGATTGCTGATCTGAAGAATCAGGGACCTGTCACTCATTGTCGCTTGCCTCCCTTTCAACTTTGGTGATTCCGACGTCGGTCAGCGTGTCGCTGTCGAGTTGCTTCTCAGTTGCGCAATCCAGCAGCCCCTTGGCAGGCACGCCAACCCACCCGACCAGCACCGTTCGGCTGGGCTCACGACCGGCTCGGCGACGGTGTGGGCAGTGATGACCAGGCCCGCGCTCAGGTCGGCGGGGTCCAGAGTGTTAGCCTCACCCGCTCTTGAATGCCTTCAACGCAGTGCTTTCAACCAGATGATTCAACGTTTTCAGGGTAAACACTTTGCCAAGGGTGGCCTCAAGTAACTTGCGCATGTCTTCGCGGCGTACACCGAATCCGCGCCCGTCTATGCAAGCGATGACCTGAAAGTCGGGTTGGCCTTGCAAGCGGCGCTGGTGGCTGATTTCGGCCAGATGCTGGATGCGAGTTACTTTGTCTCTAGCCGTACCGTCGTCCTCCGTGATTTTGGCCTCGATGACGACCTGAGGGTTCCACTCATCCGGGATGATGAAATCGGGGGCCTGATCAAACCCCTCCACTCGTTCCGCTCGTTTCGTCTTGCGGAAGCTGATCCCTGCCTGACGCAATTGTTCTTCCACAGCGTTTTCCATCACTGCGCCTACCAGTTCCGAGACGGAATCGCGATGCCCGGCGAACGGGCGCCCCAGAAACAGCTCGTACAACAGCATCGCGTAAGGGGCTCCTTCGGTAGCCAGATGCCTGAGGCTGTCGAAGCCAGAGCGGGTGTCGGCCTTATCCAGACGATGGATCATATCCGATGGGCCTCCATCACGTTATCTGACTCAATAGCTGTGAACCCGGCGGTGTGCCTCTTGAGCACTTCGTAAGCCTGTTGAAACTCTGGGTAGGTGACAAACCCTAGCCCCCGGGGCAGGAGTAGAAAGGACGATTGCAGTGTGTCAAAAACAGCGTTGACGAACGCATCAACGTTGGCTTCAATTTCCCCATATGGGACCTCAAAAGGATATTTCGTCGTCGGGGTCATAGGTGATTTGTACCTCCTCCACGCGCATAGAAGCAAGCAGGTCTACGTCTGACAACGAGGACAGTGTCTGCGTCGCCAACCGGTGGAGCAGATCCAAGTGGTAGATCCGCTGCAACGCAGTTCTGATCTGCTCCAGTTTGTCTTTGACGGGCATATTGTTACGCCAGGTGGAGCGCAGTTGCCACACAGCCAGGCGGATGAGATGCCCGAACAACAGGCAGCGAGTGTCGCCCGCCGTCGGCGTCAGCCCAGCCATTCGCAGATTCTCCAGATCAGCCCGCAGCAAGCGTTCCAGGGCTTCCTGGCTTGTGTCGAACTGGCTGGCTCGAATCGTGCCGGTCGTCCGGCAGACAAAGATGGTATCCATCACCGACGATTTGGTGCCGCTGATGTGGATAGAAGCGCCCATTTCGGCCGGACAGGGCAGTGTGGCAGTGCAAACCAGCCTGGCGTCGAGCAGGGCGACGGCGATAGGAAGATAGGCCTCTATATCGTTGTGGTGATAAGTGAAAGCAAACGGTTTTCCTGGCTTGAGAGCATGTGTAAAGGTCACAAACACCCGGCTCAATCCTTCGGTGAAGTGAGTGATGTCTCGCCCTTCGGTCAGGTTGACCGTCAACTCTTCTTCAGTCCGCGTGGAGGCAAGCCGAAAAGCCGGGACGTCGTCGGCCAAATGCTTTCTGAGCCAGACGTAGCAGAAATCCATCAGCTCGGCATATTGGACGTTAGCAAAGTAAGGGGGATCGGTCAAGACAGCATCCAGGGAAGCCGGGGGCAATGCCAACGTGTTTGCCGAAGCCGCTTGGAGGTAAGCAGCTTTGGGGTCCTGGGGCTGAGGAAAATCGGCATGGTTCACGAGTAACCTGAATGTACCTTGACAATTTAAGTTTGGTGAAG
>SOHZ01000555.1 GCA_004377365.1 Anaerolineales bacterium
AGCTTGAGTAAGGGATTTGAACCATCAGAGACCAAATCTAACATTGTCAAGGTAGTTACCGGGATGCTTGAATAAGGAGGGTGTTTCCCACACCCTCTGGGTTTGGGTAGTTAGCCCAATCGTATTGGGCGCTCTTAAGGGCAACGGCCAATACGATTGGCCTTCTACCCATAGCAAGAGGGAAATACCCGAAAGGGAACATAGAAGCCATGACCACTGACATTCTGACCGTCACTGATCTGAAAAAGTACTTTGTCATCGGGCACAGCGGCATCTTGAAACGGGAGCCTATCACCGTCAAGGCAGTAGATGGCATCTCCTTCGCCGTACGGGAGGGGGAGACTTTTGGCCTGGTCGGGGAATCTGGTTCTGGCAAGAGTACCGTCGCTTACACGACCATCGGTATGTACCGGCCCACCGCAGGCAGTATCAGCTATCGGGGGCAGAACCTGTTCGAGGGAAACAAAACGCGGCCGCTGGCCCTCAAGAAAGAGATCCAGATTGTCTTCCAGGACCCGGGCTCCTCTCTGAATCCGAGGCGGAGTATCAAACAGATCCTGGAGCTGCCACTTCACATTCACCGCCGTGATGAGCACCGGCTGGAGCAGGTCATCCGGTTGCTGGAGATGGTAGAGTTGCCGCCGGATTACATGCACAAGTATCCCCAGATGTTGGGCGGGGGCGAGAAGCAGATGGTCGCCATCGCCCGAGCCTTGGCCACCGATCCCTCCTTTATCATCCTCGATGAACCGACTTCTGCCCTGGATGTGTCTATCCAGGGAAAGATTATCAACCTCCTCATACGGTTGCAGAACGAGTTTCAGCTTTCCTATTTGTTTATCACCCATGATCTGAGCCTGATGCGCAACGTTGCCTCGCGGGTGGCCATTATGTACCTGGGCAAGATCTGTGAGGTTGCCGAGGCGGCCGAGTTCTTCCGCAACCCGTACCACCCCTATACACAAATGCTCCTCTCTTCCATTCCAGTCGTCTCGGCAGAGGAGGAGAAGCTCAAGCCCAAAAAGATCATCTCCACTGGCGAGATACCGAGTCCGGTCAACGTCCCCAGCGGTTGTAGCTTCCATCTTCGCTGTCCCAGGAAGATGGCTATCTGTTCCGAAGTGGACCCGGTTATGCTCGAGGTAGAGGAGAGACATACGGTCCGTTGCCACCTTTACGGCCAGTCCGATTAGTACTACAACGAGACTTTGCTTCAGAAACCAGGTTTTTGACACTCTATAAGCAAGATGAGGCTGGCTGGAGACCTTTCTCAGGGGCTAAAACGCTTTCTTTGACTGGAAAAACCTGGTTTCTTTACATCCATTATGTCAAAATCTCGTTGTAGTATTAAGAAGACGGCGGAAGTTGAGGAAAGGATCATGAAGCAGAGAATCTTGTACATTCACCCCGTAGGACCCGTAGGAGTCGAGATAGAAGAAGGGCTCCAGTTCTTGACGAGTCAGAAGCAGGAGGGGACAGAGTTAACCATGGTCACTCTGCCCCGTGGCCCAGAGCACCTGGAATACCGCTACTACGAGGCTCTGGTCCTGGTGGACATCTTGCATCTCATCAAAGAAGCCGAAAGCCAGGGGTTCGATGCGGCGATCATCGGCTGCTTTTACGATACGGGGTTGCAAGATGCCCGCGAGGTGGCAGAGCGAATGGTGGTAGTGGCCCCTTGCGAAGCATCCACCCACATCGCCTCTACTCTGGGAGAAAAGTTCTCCATCATCGTGGGCCGCAGGAAGTGGATTCCACAGATGATGGAAAACGTAATCAGATATGGCATGAAGGAGAGGCTGGCCTCTTTCAAGTCGGTTGACCTGGGGGTGCTCGAGTTTCACCAGGACGAGGAGGAGACGGTCCGCCGATTCAGGGAGGCCGGACGGGAAGCCGTAGAGCGTGATGGGGCCGAAGTGATCATCCTGGGTTGCACCGCCACTTATGGGTTCTATCGTGAGCTCCAGGAAGAGTTGGGGGTGCCCGTCATTGATTCTATGATCGCCGCCTTCAAAACCGCCGAGTTCGCGGCGGAACTGAAGAACCGACTGGGGTGGAGTCACAGCAAGATAGGAGGCTATGAATCACCTCCTCCGGAGGAGTTCACCCCCTGGCGACTTGAGGAGCAGTACGACTTTGGTGATATCAGGACTTGGCTGCAACGGGCCAAGAAGCGTTAAGATGGCACGGCTGTAAGTCTCTATTTTGAAGTACTAAGGTTTGAACAGGAGAAGACCAGAATGGAATTGACAATCAGCGAAACCAAAGCCAAAGAATTGCTCAAGGAAGTGATCATTGAATTGGCTCAGGAGAGAAGAGACCTGTTCTTTGAGATAATCCTGGAGGCTTTCGAGGAAATCGGTTTGGCGAATGCAATCCAGGAAGGCCGGCAAAATGAATTTGTCAGCGAAGAGAGTATTGCAGCGATTCTAGAGGGGCAGGCGTGAGAATAGCATTTGAAGCGAGTTTTGCGCGGGACTTGAAGCGCGTCAAGGATAAACAGTTGTTGCGGCCTGTCAAACAAGTGATTGAAGAAATCAAAGCGGCAACTGAATTGAGTGACATCAAGCACCTGAGCAAGCTAAAGGGCTATGACACTTTCTACCGTATCCGCCTGGGAGATTACCGGATAGGGATTGAGATGCTTGAAGATGAAGTGATTCTGGTGAGGATTTTACATCGCAAGGACATTTACAGATACTTTCCGTAAGAGAGGCCAAGGGAATCCAGAAGAGGCTCAAGCAAGCCCCCCGCGCAGTGGGTGGGGGGCTTGACAGCCAACCCAGGCAAGCCCCCCACTGCGTGGGGGGTCCCACGACAGCTTACCCAGGAGGCTCAATGGACGTGCTGGAAGCCATCAAGCAGAGAAGGAGCATCAGGCAGTTCACGGAACAAGCAATTGAGAGGGAACTCCTTGAGCAGATGCTGGACGCGGCCCGGTGGGCGCCAACGGCCGGAAATCAACAGAGGTGGCGGTTCATCGTTGTCACCGATCCCACGGTGAAGGAGATGGTCAGAAAGGTCTCTCCTGGCATCTTTGCCACGCCTGCAGCCTTTATTGTGATCTGCGCTGAGGCAGATCCAGACGCCAGCGCCTGGGACGAGTGGACCTACCTGGCTGACTGCGCCGTCGCCGCCCAGAAC
>SOHZ01000507.1 GCA_004377365.1 Anaerolineales bacterium
GGATCGCCTCAGTCTGGGAGAGGCCGTCGGTCCAGGTCAGTGAGATGAATCGCATACGCTTTTGCTCACTCTCCTTCCTCCATGCGTCCGGTGATGGAGCGGATGTCATCGAGCCATTTCTTGCCCAGGCGCCGCACCTTGGCCCGCTCTTCCTCGCTCAGGCTCTCCTCTCGCGATCTGAAGGGGTGTCCGCAATGCCGACAGAAATTGTCCTCGACAGTGTTCACTGCGCCGCACCGACCACAGAACACCCGCTCGGGTTCTACCTGAGGGGACGGCTCTGATACAACCCCTGACCTCAACCATTCCAGGGCCATTTTTGCGTCCTGGTTGGCGGGGTTGAGCTTTAGTGCCATCTCCAGGCACCTGATCCTTTCCTCACTAGTATCCACCACGGCGCTCAACCACAGCCAGGCCATCTCTTTAGTCTGATCAGCCTCGATGACCTGCTCTAGCAAGCGGCGGGCTTTATCCTTTTCACCCGCCTTGGTGGCTTCTATACCCCCTCTAAGCCAGGCGTCAATCTTTGCCATCTTTGTCCCCTCCGAACTCTTTGATCCCGGCTTCCTCTGCCCTTCACTCTACACCTCCAACGGCCACCGGCTGCAGTAGAATCTGATTATCAGGCGAAGGCACACCATCTTCCAAGACATTCAGACGTGCCCCTGTCTCAGCCAGATACATCCCCATTGTTAGCCGATACTCACCAGATGGAACGTCAGAGGGAATGACCAGATCGTACTGATCTCGCACAATCTCTCCCACCTCCCACTTTGTCGTGGGATAGAAACCATCCACCGGCGGATTATCTTTCTGGGCCACGATTCCATCCCCTGCATCAACCAGATGGATGAAAACGGTATAGCTTTGCTCTATCTCTTCCAGACACTGCCAGAAGAGAGTCAGGTGGATGTTATCGCCTGGCCGGAAGCCGCTTTCGATGTTATAGCCCAGAAGACGGACCTTTCCGCCCAGGTCTGCTCCCAAGGAGTGCTCCACGTCCAACGCTTCGATACTGAGGGAACTGCGCGGTATCTCCAGGGGTTCCGACAGCATCTTTACCTCACCGTCGGGCTCCAAAATCTGCCACGAGTGGGAGTCAATGACGTTGACCTCCAGCCGGTACAGTCCTGGCGGCGTGGCAGGCAAAAGCTCGATGCGATGGGAATCGCCTATCACCAGGTCCTCCGCCCAACGGCTGGCCCAGAATTCATCACCCCACAACTTGCCCTGGCTCTCTCCCCAGACGTGGTAGACGTCATTCACCAGCTTCACAACAATGATGTAATCCTCTTCCACAGGTTCCAGGCTTTGCCAGTACAGGGCTACATCCAGAACCCCCTCATCTTCCAGAACGTTGGTGTCCAGGCTGTAGCCCAGCAGTCTGAACTCTCCAAAGTCTGCTTCCAGGCAATGATCGGGCCTGTGGACTATCTTGTACAGCCAGTTCAATTGGCCGTACTTCACCCCATCCCATCTCTCCTGAGCAGATCTCTTACCTTCAGCCCACAATCGCTCCCATACTCTCAGGCTGCGGGAGAGGTTGTCATGTCGCTTTCTCATCGGGAGAGTTTCCCACTCAAGGCTCTTTAGAGGATTCACATAGCTATTCAAGTATTCGTCCTCTGCCACCCGTACTTCTTTGTCGCCGAAATCGTAGCTCAGGACCTCATAAATCTGAGCTCCGTCCTCCTCGTGAAGGAGTCTGAAATTGGCCGGGTAAGCCAGGACGCCCGGTAAGAGGTTGGGACGCCAGGACCTCTCTTTGTGAGAGATGACGATGTGGGTGACGCCATGGCGCTCGGCGTAGTCCGTCATGTCTGCGAAGCTAGCCAGGGGCGCAGAGATAGCCGTGCGATCAGAATAGTAATGAACCCATTGGGGCTTACGAGTCATGAGCACCACCGTCTGGGGCAGGTGTTCTCTGCTCCACTTGGAAATCTTTGTGACTTCAGATGTCCCGGAGGGCCTGAGTACGAAACGGTCAAAGTTGACAGTCAGAAATATGAAACAGAAGAGAACATAGTTGGCGATGAAGATCACCTTCAGGACCGGCAGCGCGCGATGTAACAGTCCACGACCTTTGCCCTTCATGAGTTCGTCACTTCCAGTGAACAATCCAGCCGAGACCAATATCATAAGAAAGGGAGCGATAAGTTGCCCGTGACGGCTTTCAGTGCTTGTCAAGGGGTAACCAGGGTAACTCACAGTAAACAGGACTTGTGCCACAAACAAAAGCCCTAGAGCTATCAAGAATCGCCTTTTCTCCCAGTTGAACTCCCGCAGATAGGCCAAGATGAAGAAGGGGAGGGCCGAGAGAGGCATTATTCCCATGACACCATCCGTATCAAAGATCACACCATCGGAGAAAAAGTTCTTAATCAGAGACAGATAGTTAACTAACCTGATCGTAATTGCTCCACCGACACTGCCTACATCTTCCAAATATCTCGACCAGGTATAGGGCTCGAGGCTGTAGAACGATTCCCAGTAGGGCAGCACCGATAGGGGTTGTGCATTGTAGGTAAAGGAGCCGAAAGCATGGTAAAGGTACCAACCCCTAGCTAAGAAAGCGACCAAGAAAGGGCCTAGAAACCAGAGGAGGTGCCTCTTCGGGGAACGGATGAGCACGAGCGCGATCACGATAAAGAGTCCCAGCAGGATCGCTTCCTCACGGGCCAGAAAAGCCAGGGCGAAAAGCATGCTGCTCAGTCCAATCCCAAGATCTGTCCTTTTGCGCAAATAATAGAGAAAGCTCAACAAACAGGCATAGTAGAGACAGATGGCTGCCATGTCCGTCAGTATTGCCATGCCAAGATAACTGTACCAGGGGTTCACTGAATACAGCAGGGTTGCTACTAACGCCGTTCGACAATCAAACAATATGTAGGCCAGGCCAAAAAGGAGGAGCAACTGGCAGAATTCAAACACAGCGGAAAGCAAGCTGCATACTTTGGGAGAGGCCTCACCGTTGAGACGAAAGGCCAAAGAGCAGGCATAAGGGTAGAAAAACCTGCGATCATAGGGATAGGGCGACGAGGTCCTGGGATTGCTGACATCATATTTGAAATCAGTAGAGAATCCCTGCCCTTCGTACAGATTCTCGGCCACGTCGTAATATATGTGCTCATCCCCGTGAGGTTCTGTGCGGAAAACAGCTAACGAACCGACAACGAGCAAATTCCAGAGTAAAGCAAGCGATAGCACAGACCAGAAGCGCACCTTCCTCACCCTCATTCTATACCTCCAACGGCCACCGACTGCAGCAAGATCCGATTGCCAGGTAAAGGCACACCGTCTTTCAAGGCAGCCAGACGTTCTCCTGTCTCAGCCAAATACATACCGATCTCAAGCCGATAGTAGCCAGGAGGTGCATCAGGAGATATCACCAAGTCGTATTGATCGCGCACAATCTCACCCGGTTCCCAGCCTGTTGTAGGATAGAATCCATCCACTGGCTGGTTGTCTTTTTGCCCCCAAATCCTCTTGTCCTCATCCACAAGGTGAGTGAAAACGGCGTAGTCTTGATCCATGCTCTCCAGGCATTGCCAGAAAAGTGTCAAATGAATTCCGTCTCCCGGACGGAATCCACTTTCAATATTATATCCTAACAACCGAACTTTGCCCCCCATTTCCACCCGCCATGGGTGCTCAATGGCCAACGATGCGATATCAAGTGATACTTGCCTGGGGACCTCCACTGGCCCCAAGAGCAGCCGACCCTGATCACTGGCTTCTAAAGCCTGTCCGTTATGCAGATCATACAGGGTGATTTCAATATGATACTCTCCGGGGGGGGTACCCGGCAGGATATCAATTTCCCTCTTATCGCCTACAACCTGGCCTTTTCCCCATCTATTGGTCGGCAATCCACCCCAGTAAGGCCGCCCTTCTTGTTGACCCCAAATGTGATAGGCGTTGTTAACCAACTTCAGGTAAATGGTGTAGTCTTCCTCCATTTCCCGCAGAGCCTGCCAATACAAATTAACGCTCAACTTGCCTTCTTCCTCAATCCGATCGTCATACAAGTCATAACCCCGAAAGAGTATCTTATCGCCAAACTCAAATGGTTTAAAATGTTGATAGGAATGGAAAGAGTTCGGCAAAGGCTTAGGCACTTTATAAATCCAGGCGTACTCGATACCATTTATGCGCACGGTGTGTTCTGGTTGCAAGGAAAGGAAAAAATCTACTGTTTGCGATCCTCCTGAGAAGGGAAAGGACTTTCGTTGCACCTGGCTGATATATAACACTACGTAGTCAATGTCGTTCCAGAAGATGCTTTGTGCAGTAAAGGGCTTGGTTGCACTATCCGAGAAAGGGGAGAACACTTGCTCCCGGTAAAAGGTTGCCACCTTAAGGGCCTTTGCATCCTTCTTCTCATTAATGTATCTGGCCGCCTTATCCAAGCCCTCACCCCAACCCACCAATAGTACTTGAGGAACCTGAATAGTGCCCCCCATCAGAGGGTTATGCGAAGAAAAGTAATAGGGATGGTAAGGCAAACTGAAGCCAGCCTGTAAGAGCAAGACGGCCAGTAAACCAACCATCAGCCGACTAGAACCTTTGAGGTTAGCGTGCCAACTTGCAGGCCCTGACATCTGCCATACTTCCTTCGCCAAGCCACAAAGCCCCACCGCCGCCAGGATATCTACAGCCGGGAAGACGGGCAGAAGATAACGCTCCGCTTTTGTAGAACCCATCGTCATAAAAGCCATGTAGAGGAAAACATAGGCTAGAAGTAACAGGATGTCCAGCTTCTTTTCACTCTTTCCAACCAGAAGAGCCAAAGATGCTGCCGTCCCAAGCAACGTCAGCGGTGTCATCCTGAAAAGCAGGTGCACTGGATAGAATAGTAGACCAGGATCAAGCTCGTTCCTCCCCAAAAAGAAGTTACCCTTCAACTCTGAGGCCCCAGCATGGGTCACTGCCTTATCTATGGTCCTGCTCACCATCCCGATCGGATCGACCCACATGGCTGGCCAGAGCAGAAAATAGATTAACAACGCTGTAACGGCCCAAATCCCAAGGATCAAAAACCCTCGATATGCTCGTCTGGGAAACATCCTCGTGGATCCGCTTATCGAGAGCAGGTTGGTTGCCAACGCCAAAAACAACATGAACGGTGCGAGGAAAAGGGAAGGAGACTTGGTCAGAAAGGCCAGGCCACCAGCAATTCCTGAGAAGATGACACAGCCCAATGAGCGACGGCCTTTTAGATAGGTGATGAAGCCAAGAATGGATAAAAGCATGAAACTGGTGACCAGGGCATCTAACAAAATCAACCGAGAGTGGGCCATGTAAAATGGATCAAGAGCGATCACAATGGCACTGAGAACAGCTACTTTGCGATCAAACATTTCTTTGACGAGAAGATATGCCCCCACCACAGTGCAAGATGTGATAAGGGCTATGGGCAATCTAAGTGCAAACAAGAAGTTGACATCTATGGGGTGAAGGGGTACCGACTGCAAGAAAGCCCAGAAGCTAGCTGCTCCTCCTGACGGTGCCCATGAGCGGGTCAGGTACTTGGCGATGAGCCCTAGTCCAGCCACCCACATTGTGGTGATTCCTGGGCTATCTATATGATAAGCATGTGCGTACTCTCGGCTCAATAGAGCCTGGAAAAAGCGCACTGCTCCTTCAATCCAGACAGGCTCGTCGGGAGTCAAAAACACGTCTAACTGCAAGACCCGTGGCACCACAGCTAGGACGAACAGCCCTACAGCGAGACACACGTCTTTCTTATGCGATCCTATCTTTTCCCTAACGCCCCTGAGCAACATTGTCCTTCACTCCAGCCCTTAACTACGAACTCTTCCCACTTTCTTGACAGCGAACAGTTCTACCGTGCCACTGGATCGTAGCACAGATGTGGCATAGGAAAGCATCAAGCTACCAATGGCCAGCGGAGGGGCTAACAGCGCGTTAATAGCGAGGTTACCTAGCAAGTGTGCCCAATCCAGCTTTAGGATTCTACCAGAATCGCTTTTGAGGAGATTGTAGAGTAAGTTAGGCTCACCGCCGAGCATGTTCAACAGACTTTGCATCAGGCCAAAGGGGTCATATTCCAGAGAGAAAAAATGTTGACGCCACACTCTAAAGCCCACAGACTCTAGCATCCGAGTTAGCGTCCCGGCTGAGAAATGATAGTAGTGTCGAGGCACGTCCAAGTGAAACCACTTTTCTTTGGAGACTTTCGCCTGAAAGCTGTCGAAATTGGGGGTAGACACCACTAGAAGCCCATCATCTTTCACGATCCTGTTTACCTCTCTCAGTGTCCCATGAGGATCCGGCAGGTGCTCCAAAACATGCCATAAGGTAATGACATCGAAGAACTTGTCTTCAAAGCCCCAATCTTCCAGGGTGATAGACCTCACATTCAGGCCGAATTCTTCTCTGGCCGCACCTGCTGCCTGTTCAGAGAGTTCTGTGCCAAAAGTCTCCCACCCCCTCCTTTTGAATTCATCCAGCATCCGTCCTCTCCCACAGCCAACGTCCAATATCCTGCCGGAATCCATGAGCCGCAGGATCTTCCTGGACCGTTGCCGACGAAACAGGCGAATCGGCAACTCAACCAGGGCCTTGAAACGCAAGTTCTGTCTCCCGTAATAGTGCTGGGCATAGAACTTTTCAATCTCCTCCGAGCTAGGTCGAGGGTTGGTATAGACCAGACCACACACGTCGCATTGCACCACATTGAAGTACTCGCGACTGATATAATCCTGGGCTGCGAAAGGAAAGGAGGTGTATTTGCTTCCACACAAGTTGCAATCAACGGATTCCACTTGTCCCCCGCCGTCATGAGCTACTTTATGATGTTCAAGTAAGGATGTGCTTCTCCTTAACGATTGTGATGCCAAGAATGAGTATCTGGGCTTGCCTTCTCAAGCAAGGAACAACCTGGATTTCACTATCCCTAGCCGATGCAGAATATACCGGAATAAAACATAGAGGGTTTTGAGTCCGTATACTAGACTCCCTTTGAAATCAACCGATGATGTCTCTGTGGTATATTTGGTGGCCACGGGGACTTCAGCGATCTTGAAGCCAAAGTGCACGGCTTGCACGATCATCTCCGTGTCGAAAACAAAGTCATTGGAATTGCGCATAAAAGGAACGGTTTCCAACAACCGACGGCTGTAGGCCCTGTAGCCGGTGTGGAACTCGGAGAGATGCTGATCTAAGATGACGTTTTCCAGGGCCGAAAGGAAGCGGTTTGCCACGTATTTGTATTTGGGCATACCCCCTTGGAGCGGTCCCCCTTCTTTGAGGAAACGTGAAGCCAAGACCATATCCGCGTCACTTTCTTGCAGAGCCATCACCACATCAGGTATGATCTGAGGATCGTATTGGCCGTCAGGATGCAACATGACCACGATGTCCGCTCCATCTCGCAAAGCTTCCATGTAGCACGTCTTCTGGTTCCCACCGTAGCCAACATTATGGGGATGCACAATGACCTTCAAGTTGAGCTGGCTCGCCACCTCGACCGTCTCATCTTGGCTGGCATCGTCAACCAGGATGACTTCGTCTACAATCCCCTCAGGAATACCTTGGTAGGTGGACACCAGTGTCCGGGTTGCGTTGTAGGCTGGCATCACGACCACTACTTTGGAGTGTTCACGCATCCTCGGTCTCCATCAATCCAAAGGCGCTACTAACTATTGGGAAAAACGGATACAGGTTACCATCTGGTTTCTCAAGAAACCAACAATTCCACCCTCAAATCACCGCTGCGCAAGTCTTGAAACGCCTAACAAAGAACCGAAAATTGGTTAAAAGAGTGGAACCTCCCCAATGGCTGCCCTTGGCTTGTCATGCCCTGCTGTGCAAATGCACTGTCCCCCAAATGACCCTGTTCTCCGGAACCCACTGCCCACCTTCGGATACCGCCAACCGTTCCCCTAACGCCCAGTCGTACAGGCCAACTTCGATCTGATACTCCCCAGGGGCCGTATCGTCGGTCAGGATCAACTCATATTCGTCAACCACCACCTCGCCCTCGACCCATCGCAATGTCAGATGCTACCCGTCCTGGGACTGGCTGTCGTGCTGAACCCAGATGTGGTTAGAGGCACCAACGCTATGCAGCGAGCAGGCATCAACCCAGCCGATTTTGGCGCTGATGACTATGGACTGACCGGAAGGAGGCCATCAACCACCAATCGGGAATACATCTGTTCGGCGTAGAACTTGTGCACCCTGGCGCTGGGGTGCCTGTCGTTGGGCAACGCCCAGAGGTCTTTCTCCGGCACGCCTTCGAACTCCTGCGAGTAGGCCGGGAACAGGTTGTAGGCTCTGAACCCCACCTCGGCAAACCCCTCCTCCAACAAGCGGTACTTTTCCTCGGGCGAAAAGACACAAGTGTCACACCACCCGGCCGAGGGTAGAATGAAGGCATATCCCGGAATTCTTTCGGAGGACAAAAGCTCTCCAAATTCGTGGATGATCAGTTGCCACTGCGTCCAGCCTGGTCCCTCTGGATCATACAGGCTATCCTCCCACTCGCCGTAGCTCAACCGGAGACCAAGGGTGTCACCCAGCCGATTCAGCTGGTAGTCAAGAAAGCGAAACGAATCCAGATTCACGGGAATACTGGTGAAGACCCTCCACTGCAGTTGCTGGCCGCTGGGGCTGGGCTCCAGGTCGTTGGTCACCGCCGCCACGATGACAACATCAGGTTCGTAAGCCAGCCCCTCCCGCTTGAAGGCCATGAACTGATTGATAGTGTTCCAACCACCCTTGGCCATATTGATCACCTCCACCTGGGGACCAGCCATTCTGGCCAGGACACGGGCAAAGATCTCCTCGTCGGCCACCCCCTGCCCAAAAGCGAAGGAATCCCCCAGGATCACGATCCTGGTGACCCCCGCTGGCTTCTCCACCTCGTGCTCAACGTCTCGATAGCGCCTGGAGTTGCGGTGCTGAACCAGGTCCTCGGGCCAGGCACCGTAGCGGCCCAGCAAGTGTCTCTTGGAATAGTCGGTGCGCAGCACCATCTCCAGGGGCAGACCAATGACCACAAAAGTGAGCAGGACGGACACGGCCACAGTCGTCAGGTTCTGGAAGGCAGCCGAGCGCAGAAGCCGCAGGCCCGATGGGGTGTGGACCCACTCCGGCCACACCACAACGGCGACCACCAAGACGACGAGAGCAGCCAGACGGCCGGTAGGCCACGTCTTGGGATACGTCAGAAGAAAGGCCCCCAGCAGGAAGGCGAACTGGCCCAGGAGCTTCAGTGTACCGTCTCCTGAATGCCCGTTGCTCAGGGCAGCAGTCGTTTTTTTCAGGAGCCGCCTGCCGGAGGGGGGGCGAGTCCACTCTTGCCAAAGCACACCCACAGCTACCACGGCAACGAGAGCGGCCAGGCGATAGGAGGGCCATGGCTTAAGGCGCACCAGAAGAAAGCCCCCCAGCAAGAAGACAAATTGGCACAGGAACCTCAACACACTGACCCCCAGGTATCCCTGGCTGGCCACGGCGGCTTTTTTCAAGAGCCGCGTGCCAGATGGAGCCCGTGTCCACTCCGGCCACACCACAACGGCGGCCACCAGGACCACGAGGGTCGCAAAACGTTCGAGGGGCAACCCGGAATGACATGCCACAAGGAAAGCCACCAGCAAGAAAGCAAATTGATACAAGAGTCTCAGCGCACCGGTTCCTGGGCGTTCCCCCGCGCTCTTTATTGTTTCGTCCAAACTTGTAGCACCTCCAGGCTCAATTGTACCGTAGATCTCCTCCGACCGTTGCCTCCCCTGGTTCCCAAAAGCAGGCGAGACGGCTGCGTATTATACCATGACGAGGCTCTCGAGGGAAATTCAACTCAGGGCTTGCTATATGGGCTATACCTTCATGTGTTCCCGGCAGATCACCAGTTGCCACCACAGCCTGAGCAAGTCACGCGCCACCCGGATCAGGCGGCGGTAGTTGAAGAATTGCGATTTGCCATAGGCGCGATGATAGTGGTGCACCGGTGTCTCGGCCAGTACAAAGCCAGCGTCTTGCACTTTCTTCATTAATTCCACGCAGATCACGCCACTGTCAGATGTTAGATGTACCTTGTCAAAAACAGCACGGCGCATCAGGCGAAAGTCGCAATCCACGTCTTTCAACCTCAGACCAAAAGTGAACTTGATAATGTATTGGTAAATCCGACCAATGATGATACGATGCAGAGGATCATGACGCTCGATCTTCCATCCATTGATAAAGTCAACCTGATGGGTGGCAAGGGCAGCCAGATCCTTGAGTTCACGGGGGTCGTATTGGGCATCACCATCGGTGTAAAAGATCCATTCTTTGGTTGCGTTGGCAAAGCCAGAGCGCAACGCACAGCCATAGCCTCTATTCCGTGGATGATGGATGATGCGAACTTTTGGATAAACGCGCGCTAGTTCGTCGAGGATAGGCGGTGTGTGATCCTGGCTGCCATCGTTGACAACGATGACCTCGTAATCGTCGCATAGTTCTCGCAAGGTAAGCAGCACGGTAATGACCATGCTGGCGATGGTGCCAGCATCGTTATAGGCCGGGAAGAAGGCGGAAATGCTCAGCTTATTGTTTTGTTGTCTCACAATGCACGTCATCCCCTGGAATCAATCTGATTGGGCTACTGCTATTCTAGCCAGCAAGACACTAGACCCAGGCCAGGCCCCTTCTTCTCCCATCGCCTCCAGCCGCTCCCCCGTCTCCGACAGGTATATCCCCACCTCAAGTTGGTACTCGCCCGGCGGGGCCTCAGGTGAGATGGCTATGTCATACTGATCGCGCACGATCTCGCCCACCTCCCACTGGCTTGTAGGGTAGAATCCATCTGCAGGTGGGTTGTCCTTCTGCCCCCAGATAGTCTGCTTCTCATCAATGGATAGTCTCCCTCTTAAGTGTTGTTAGGGAGGCACGACGGTTTTCAGAAGCTCT
>SOHZ01000031.1 GCA_004377365.1 Anaerolineales bacterium
GGTCACCAGTTGCACAAAATAGGCATCGGAGGTGATCTCAATGCGACCGAAGGGACGCTGAAATAGGGCTCCTGTACGTTGATATGCCTTGTTGAATGCTCTGGCATAGGCATTGAGCAGGTTGGAGAAGTGTTGGCTCGGCTTTCTTGGTAGAGCTGACAGGTCTTGAAGACCTGTCAGCTCTTGCTCCTCCATCGTTTTGATCCGCACCAAAAAGTGGAAATGGTTGCGCAGCAAACAATACGCGTATGTGTCGGCCATGGGTACGATATGCTTGGCATAGAGTTTCAGAAAGTAGCGATAGTTGCGCTCTTCAATGAAGATGTTTTCCCGATTGTTGCCACGATTGAAAATGTGGTAATACTTGCCGTATTGGAGAGGAACTGGTTTGGGCATAGGCTATCTCCAGGAGACCTGACAGGTTTCCAAAAACCTGTCAGGTCTAGTTTACCACGTTTTAGCCGATTTGTCACAGTAGCAGACCCTTCGGGTTTCGGAAACCCGAGGGGTCTCTAATGCGGCTTGTAGGCTACCTGGCCATCCACCAGCACCAATTCGGCCACGGTGTGGTAATCGAAGGGATGTGCGCTAAAGACGACGACGTCGGCGTCCTTGCCCACCTCCAGGCTGCCTACCCGGTCGGCCACGCCGATGATCTCGGCCGCGTTGATGGTGATGGCCTTCAACGCCTCTTCTTCCGGCATCCCCTCGCGCACGGCCAAGGCGGCGTTGATAGTCAGGTATTTGACCGCCGACGTTTCGTCGGTCTGAATGGCCACTTTGCCGCCGCCTGACGGGGCCGACGCTGTTCCTGACAGCCGCAGCACCTGCCCGACGTAGATGGCCGATGGGTTGGCAATGCCGTTCAAGCGGGCCAGCGCGGCCGTCGTGGTGCCAAATCGCCGGGCGATCTGGCTCAACGTGTCGCCACGACGCACGACGTAGGTACCATACGTTGTCGTCGGACGGCCTGCCGTCGCTGAACTGCCCGAACCACGAGGGATGACGAGCCGTTGGCCGACATAAATCGTTTGCGCGTTGGTCAGGCCATTGGCGGCCACGATGGCGTCCACCGTCGTGCCGTAGCGCAGGGCGATGCGAAAGAGGTTCTCGCCTGGCTGGACCACGTGGATGATTTGCTGAGTCTGACCATGGTCCGGCGGCGCAGCGCCAACCGGCGCCGTCCAGAACAACGTCGCCACGACCAAACCGGAGACGAGGCACAAACGCAGCCGTTTCATCGCTTTCCCTCCCTACCTCGGTAGCCAGACCCGACCGGTTTTCAGAACCTGTCAGGTCTAACGGACAGGGCGCTTGAAGTAGGCCACCTGCTGGCCATTCTTGTCGGTGACGACGGCCACCAATTCCCAACCTTCTTTTTCCAGGTGGTCCCACGCGCTGGACTCGGTCCAGGTTCTATCTTTTTTGTCTTCAAAGATGAGGTCGCGTCCCAGGTAAGTGATCTTGTTGCCGATCAATCGGCAGTGTTCAAACCGCTGTGACATGCCACAGTCTCCTTTCAATGTGAAATCGCATATTTTCAGTCGTGTCCATTATTAAGGTCTCCAGATCGTCGCGTGCGGCCTCGACGTGGACGTGCCGGTGGATCAGAGCCAGCGTCTTGGTGCCCAGCACGTGCCAAAAGCCCGCAGCGCGGCCAAGCTATGGCGGCTATTCACCCAAGAAATCCATGAAGTGGAGAACCGTCTCAATCCCTTTGTAGAAATTGGGCAGGTGGAACTTTTCGTTGGGGGCGTGCAGCCGATCGTCGGGCAGCCCAAAGCCCATCAAAATCGTTTCAATCCCCAGGACTTTTTGGAACGCGGCGACGACGGGAATCGAGCCTCCCTCGCGGATGAAGACAGGTTCCTTGCCAAAAGCCTCGGCATAAGCCCGAAACGCTGCCTTCATCGCCGGGCTATCGCGGCGGACGATGGCACCGTCGCCGCCGTGTAGATCACGCACCTC
Source organism: Anaerolineales bacterium (assembly GCA_004377365.1). Classification (GTDB taxonomy): domain Bacteria; phylum Chloroflexota; class Anaerolineae; order E26-bin7; family E26-bin7; genus E26-bin7. The sequence goes on from SOHZ01000031.1 coordinate 1,969, forward strand.
AACGCTGACCGTAGGGGGCGCGATCTCGGTCAGGTGATTGCGGATGAGTTGCGTGATCTCCGCCGGTTCCTGGTCCGGCACCAATCGCATCGAAATCTTGGCGAACGCCTTGCTGGGCAGCACGGTCTTTGCGCCCGGCTGGATGTATCCGCCCCAGATGCCGTTGACGTCCAACGTAGGCCGGGCCGTAGTCCGCTCGACGATGGTGTACGCTGGCTCGCCCCAATCGGTCTTTACGCCCGCTTCGTGGAGCCACGCCTCGCGCTCGAAGGGAGCCTTCGCCAATTCTGCACGCTCCTCGGGGTCCAGCTCCCGCACCTTATCGTAGAAACCGGGAATGGTGATACGACCATCCTCGTCCTGCAACCGGGCGATCATGGCGCAGAGCGCGTTAATCGGGTTGTGAACCGCGCCCCCATAACTGCCAGAGTGTAAATCGTGATCGGGGCCGGTCACCTCGACCTCGACGTAGGCTATGCCGCGCAATGCATAAACAATGGAAGGCAGCTCCTTACCCAGAATAGACGTATCAGAGATCACCGCTACATCGGCGGCCAACATGCCCGTGTGCTCGCGGATGAACGGATTCAGGCTGGGGCTGCCGGACTCCTCCTCGCCCTCAAAGATGCACTTGATGTTGATCGGCGGCGCGCCCGCCGTCTCCTTGAACGCCTCTACCGCCTTCACGTGGACATACAACTGCCCCTTATCGTCCGACGCCCCTCGGCAAAAGAGGTCGTCGCCCACGATGGTCGGTTCAAAGGGCGGGGTGTCCCACATCTCCAGCGGATCGGGCGGCTGCACGTCATAGTGTCCGTAGATAAGGACCGTGGGAGCCTCGGCCCCGGCCGCCAGCCACTCGGCGTAGATCACAGGGTGACCCGGCGTGGGCATCACCTCTGCTTTTGGGAACCCTGCCGTCAGCAGCTTATCCCACAACCACGCCGCCGCGCGCTCAATGTCCGGCTTGTGCTCCGGCTGCGTGCTAACGCTGGGGATGGTCAAGAACTCTTTCAGTTCTGCCAGAAACTTGTCCTGATTTGCCTGTGCGTAGTATAAGGCTTTCACTTGTTACCTCCTGATATAATATTGAAAACCTGTCAGGGCTTTCATGCCGTCATCGCATAAATGCTCCGCTCCGGCCCCCAATAGTTGTCGTAGATGTGCTGGTAAATTTGGGCGCTTTTCTGCTGACACATCTTATCGGTGTAGCGTTCGGGAAGTTGCCAGATCAACTCTTCGATCAAGACCCGCACCGCTGCGCGGGACTGTTGGCGCTTGCGCCAATCGAGCACCAGCTTTTCGCGCTTGAGCGTTTCCAAAAGGTCGTGCGCTGCCTGCTTGACCGCTCGCTTCTCCTTTTCGGTCAGGTTCAGATCGGGGCGGGTGAGGATGTCAAAGACCGCCAGTTCCTCCTCGCTAAGGTTCTCAGCGATGGCGCGCTGATCTTCCTCGTTGAGACGTCGAGCGAACTCGACCAGCGCCTCAAAGAATTCTTCGACGTTGCGGGAGCCAGCGTTGTACTCATCAATGATCCTTTGGAACTCTTCCAGGTAGTTCATCCGGCTCCGGTTCAGGCGCACCATGCGCCGCAACTTGGCGCTGACCGTGCTCCGCAGCTTCTCGGCCTCGGTGCGCTTGCGCCCTTGCTCAAAATGTTGCCTTAGCGCCTCAAAATCAACCTTGCTCAGATCATAGAATACCCCTGGTTCGCGGATGACGTACTCCTTGGCTTCGACCGACTCGTCTAGCAGATCCTCGACGGCACCCATCACCTCAGTGATGTCAGCCGGGGCTGCCAGACCGCGGATCTTGTCCGCCAGTACGACAAACACCTTGCGCCTGGGGCTGAACTCCCCAGCCCGCGTGTCGGGTAGGATGGCCTTGAAAAGCCGATCCACCTCCCCGGCCAGGGCCAGGTACCGGCTTTTGAGCTCATCGTTGACGATGATTCTCTCCACGGAATCGTCAAGGGCAGCCTCTGCCTGAGCCTCAACAAGCTGTGAAAGGGCCGCATCCATCAGCGCGATCCGCTGAAAGCCCTCGCTCTGCAGGATAGGCTCGAGATCCACACCGCGGTCGGCGCAAAAGGCCTCGGCTTCGGCGATGGTCTCGCGCAGCCGCTCGACCAAAGCGTCCTTGTCCTCGATCGGCTCCTCGCCCTCTTGAATCTGGCCGTCTGGCCCGGTACCGTAGATGGCCAGCGCCCGCTGCAGGTCGCGGAAGATGCCGACATAGTCCACGATCAGGCCGTTGACTTTCTCGCCAAAGACGCGGTTGGCGCGGGCAATGGTCTGCATCAGGGTGTGGTTGCGCATCGGCCGGTCGAGATAGATGGTGGAGCAGGAAGGTACGTCAAAGCCCGTCCGCCACATGGCGCAGACAAAGACCAGACGGAAGGGATCGTCGGGGTCCTTGAACTTTTCGTCCAGGTCCTCGGTCATCATGCGCTGGCGGTGAGGCACGATGTCCAGGCCCTTCTCCCGGAACTTTTCGACTTCGCCCTGCTCCTGGGAGAGGACGACGGCCATGTCGGTTGTTTCCATGAACTCGATCTTTTTCGCCAGGGCGTCCCGTGCTTCCGGTAGGGCGGCGGCGAGTTGCGCCCGCCAGTCGTCGAGGGTGTGGTGCCAATACTTCTGGACCCTGTCGTACATTCGCATAGTGGTGAGCTTGTCAATGGAGACGATCATGGCCTTGCCGGGGTAGCCCCGGTTGACAAAGTGGCTGACAATGTCCTCGGCGACCTTCTCCAGGCGGTCGTCGCGGGTGATGACCTGGTATTCGTCGCTGAATACCCGCGCCAGCGCCGTCTCCTGGACATCGTCCAGTTCCGCCTCCTCCAGCAGGCGTTGCATATCCTCATTGTCAGCAATGCTTCCCAGTTTGACCACCTCCCACCCCTCCGGTATCGGCCCCAGTTCCGAATCCACCATCGCCACCTGCTCGTGGCCGGGGAAGCGGAAGTGGACGAACCACTCACGGTAGAGCAACCGCGCCATTTCCTCCAGGATGGCGATGCGGCGGGTGTTGTTCTCGATGAGGTCGTCGTAGGCGGAGAGGATGGCGGCGATTTTGCGCTGGGTGGGGAGTGGGGGCGTTAGGAAATCGAAGGTAAGCAGCTTATCGAGGCTCAGGTTGTCTTGAGTCGTGCCTCTCGAAATACTCTGCATCCGAAGTTTCATCGTGTCAATGGCGTACTTCACAAAACGCACATCGGCCTTATCCGGGTCAGCGACAAAGCCTACAATGTTATCGGGAAAACATCCCTTGATCTTGAGGATTGCGCTCTCGGCTATGTTGGCGGCAATAGTAATGCACAGGGTGCCAGGTTCCCAAAGTTTACTCTGGGCTAGGCCTTTTTCATTGTAAGTTTGGCTATAATCTGAAAGGTAGAACTCGGCTGCCTTTACATCGCCAGTTTGAAAAAATGGATAAGGACCACCGTACAGAGAAGGGTGGTTCCGAGGACGATGTCTTGACCTACCTCTACCAACAAAGCCCAACTCATCGAGTTTCTTGTAGCTCCAGCCTAGCTTTAGATCATTACTCATTCTAGACCAGCCTTTAGCAATAACGTCACGTTCTCCGCAATCCGCTCCTCCAACTCGTGCCCCTCGGCGTTGTCCAGACCTGACGGGTTTTGGAAACCCGTCAGGTCTTTGCTCACCGCAGCGCGCGCAACGCCTCATTGGCTTCGTCCAGGTCAAAGGCTGCGGGGTCGAAGTCATCGCCTACCCACTCCAGCAACTCCTCGTGCTCGGGGTGGTCGGGGTCCTGGATGGCTTCCAGGAACATATAGTAGCCCCAGATGCCGCCCACGTCCTCTGGCGGGCAGGCGCGCCGGCCTTTGATGCACACCGGGACCTGCTGGTCCGGTTCCGGCGGCAGGATCTTTTCCACCAGCAGGTTGTGCAGCCAACTGTCGCCAAAGTCGTATTCGTAGCGGAACTTGAACTTTTCGCCGGCCACGATCTGATTCAACTGTACCCGGCTTTCGTCGCGCATCTCTACAAGGCCCTCATAGTCCGGGTGTGGCACGCCGTAGTACGTCTGCCCCACGGTGAATTGGTGGAGATGGTAGCCCGCCCAGCCGCCCATCACCGCCTGGATAACGTCGTGCAATTCCCCCAGGGTGATGTCGCTGCGGACCAGGATGCGCCGCCAGATGGGCGGCTTGCTGTCGTCCAGGGTGACTTTGATCTGGTAGATCGGGATATCGGCTGTGGCTTTCTTTGGGGACATCGGTCTCACTCCTTTCGCTTACAGGTTGCTCAACAATTGGATCACATTCTTCGCAATCTGCTCCTCCAACTCGTGCGCTTCGGCGTTGAGCACCTCCAACTCCTCGTGCAGTTCAGTGAGTCGCTCAGCGAAGTCGAACTCCTCCTCTTCTCGTTCAGCCACACCCATGTAGCGGCCGGGGTTCAGGCTCCAGCCCTGGGCCTCGATCTCGTCCAGGGTGGCCACTTTGCACAAGCCAGGCACGTCCTGGTAGACACCATCGGGGAAGTGTTCGGCCATCAACTCGGCGCTGCCCTGGGTCGTCTCCGACTCCCGGCCGCGGTACAGCCGCACGATGTTGGCCAGGAACTCGATCTGCGCTTGGGTGAACTCGCGGTGGGCGCGGTCCACCTGGGTGTAGATGTGGCGGGCGTCGAGGAAAAGCACCTTGTCGGCACGATCGGTGCCCGCCTTGCCCCGGTCCAGGAACCAGAGAGTGCAGGGCAGGGTCACGGTGTAGAAAAAGTTGGAGGCCACGGCGACCATCACGTCCACGACGCCGGTCTGGATCAACTGCTTGCGGATCTCCAGCTCGGAGCCGCGCGCGTCGCTGGCCGAGTTGGCCATGACAAAACCGGCACGGCCCCAGGCGTTCAGCGCGCTGAAAAAGACCTGGATCCAGATGTAGTTGCCGTTGTCCACGCGCGGCAGGCCAAAGGAGAAGCGGGGGTCGTCCTTGATGCGATCCTTGTCAATACGGTTGACGTTGAAAGGAGGATTGGCCATCACAAAGTCAAACTTGCCTGCGCTGCGGTGGATGTCCTCGTAGTAGGTGTTGCCCTGGCGGATGTCACCGGCCAGGCCATGGACGGCCAGATTCATCTTGCACAGGCGCACTGTCTCGGCGACGCGCTCCTGGCCGTAGACGCTGATCTCGGCGCTGGGGTCCCGCTGGTGGCGCCGGACAAAGCGTGCGCTCTGCACGAACATGCCGCCCGAACCGCAGGCCGGATCCAGCACAAAGCCGTGGTAGGGCTCAATGATCTCCACGATCAGCTTGACGACCGAGGTGGGGGTGAAAAACTCGCCGCCGCGGCGACCCTCGCTCATGGCGAACTGGGCCAGAAAGTACTCGTAGATCTGGCCAAAGACGTCGCCCTCCACGTCCATCTCAATGGCGTTAAAGGTCTTGAGCAGGGTGACCAGGGTGTCGTTGCCCAGGCGGTTGTAGGTCTTGGGGAGCACATCCTTGAGGTCCGGGTTCTCCGCCTCGATGGCCTTCATCGCCTCGCTGATGGCCCGGCCAATGTTCTCTCCCTCCGGGAGCTCCACCAGGCGCTGGAAGCGGGCCTCGTCGGGCAGGAAGAGGACGCCCCGGGCGTGGTAGTCGTCCTTGGTGATGGGGCGTTGGCGGCGCGTGGTGGTCGTGGCCCGCTCAGCCTTTATCTCTTGGTCGGCCAGGGCGAATTTGTGGTCGGCGTAGCGCAAAAAGATCAGCCCCAGTACGGGGACAGAGTACTCGGACGCCTTGAGCCGCGAGTTGGCGCGCAGCTCGTCGGCCGCGTCCCAGAGACGCTTTTCGATCTCGGTGTTGTTGATTGACATTCAGACACCTCGTTGACCAGACCTGTCAGGTCTAGCCACATAAGTTTACCACGTTTTGCCCCATTTGTCACGAGCGAACAAGGTTTTTAATGGACAGCGGCACAATTGCAGGCCCGCTACTGTCTCCAGCCAGCCGATACGCTCCAAGCACACCCACATCTAACAACGAGCAGAGGCGTCCCATCTGTTGGGACGCCTCTATCTGTTTGTCGCGCTATCGTCGCTGTAAGCTGACCTGCAGAGGGAAAGAGCCTGCAGATACGCCACGGGCTCTCTTGGCAACAGATTGACCTGGATCCTAGTGGCTCAGGGGATCAGCGTGATGTCAGCAATCTCCACTGTCCCTGCGCCGCCCATGTTGCCTTGCCTCCTGGACATAGTGAGGAAGATGTACCCACTTGCTCCCAGTCCATGTTGACTTTGCCACCCCCAAAAAGCCATCTCAAGGTGCTTGACAAGGTGCTTTGAAAGGTATATAATAGTGGCCAGGAGGTGGGCTAATGAAAACGGTGTTCAGTGACGAGGTGGTGCAAGTAACAGAGTTGAAGCGCAACCAGCGTTACTGGCTTGACCGGGCCCGTAAGACAGGCGGCGTGACCATCGTTCAAGGCAAGCTGGCTGACCTGGTGTTGGCCCCCCGTCAAGCGGTAGCCGAAAGTGCTCAGGCTGTTCACTATGCCAGGATGATGAGCCAGTTTTTCCTGGAGACGGTCAGGGCCGATCGAGAATTGAAGGATAGTGTGGTGTTTCCCTGGTTCAAGGATTTGGACGGAGAAGACCGTCAGGAATTCTATCGGGAGCTAGTCGAAACTTTCGCCAAATGCATGACTACGGGGCGGTGGGATGTTTTCGATGAGTTACTGGAAGACTGGCAGGCCACGGCTGAAGCTAGTCGCAATCAAGAACTGTTGGAGGCCTGGCGCACCCGTGGCCGGGCAGAGGACTACATCCCGTTGGAGGTAGTCGGTGCCAACAAGGTATGATATGGTGCTCCGCCGTTCTGCGAAAAAGGGATGGCGAGATATCTGCGCTCGCGATCCCAACGGCGCTGCTGAAACATTGCACTTTCTACAGAACACGCCGGAAATGCGCATTCCGGGCAAGGTCAAGAAACTCAGGGGTAAGCTGAGAGGCCTGTTGCAATATAACGTGAATTACAGCGACCGCGTGCAATATTGGGTTGATAAAGAAAGGGGCACCGTCTGGGTTGAGTATGCAGGGCCTCATCCTTAGAGAAATGGCCATATGTACGTGGTAGGAACCGGTCGTAGACAGAAGAGCGAAAACAGTTGACCACAAAGCAGGGGTTGTCCGTTTCACAGGGAGTGAGCGAACAACCCCTTTTGAATGGAGAAGAGGGGGACGGTCCCATACCTCAATCACTTGCGACGACGGCGGAGGCCCGTTTTGCTGTAAAGCGGAAGCAACAAGGCACTGGCCTTGAAAGCCAGGGAGTCCATTGTGGCTCTGGCTATAACTTTCATCTCCTCAAAGGAGAGACTCCCCACAGGCACGAACCGCCAGGCCACCAGGCGGGGCAACGTCTCCATCACACCCATGTGCACCACGGTTGCGGCCCAGGTCAGACCGCCGCCAAAACCGACCATCACCACGTTGTCACCCTCGTTGACCCGTCCCTCTTCGATGGCTTCGCAGAGCGCAATGGGTATGGAGGCGGCCGAGGTGTTGCCGTAACGGTCTACGTTGATGAAAACTTTGTCCTCAGGCAATCCCAGGTGCCGACGGGCCAGCTCGATGATGCGCAGGTTGGCTTGGTGGGGGATGAGGAGGTCAATGTCGCTGAGGGACAGGCCGCTGGCCTTCACGGCCTCAACCGCGGCTTTGCTCATGATACGGGTGGCGAACTTGAAAACGCGGCGGCCGTCCATTCGGATGTAATGAGTTCGTTCATTGAGGACCTTTTGAGAGAAAGGTTCCTTGCAGCCAATGGCTGGCACGATGAGGGCATCGCCCAGCGATCCATCGGAACCGAGGACGAAGGAGAGGACGCCGCCGGGCATGTCGCTGGCAGTGAGGACCACCGCTCCCGCCCCATCGCCAAAGAGCACGCAAGTGTTGCGGTCTTCCCAATCCACAAAGCGGGAGATGAGATCAGCTCCAATGACCAGCACGTTCTCACAGTTGCCGTTGGCGATGAACTGGTGAGCGGTGGCCAGGCCGTAGACGAAACCGGTGCAGCCAGCTACCAGGGTGAAAGCGCCTACGTCTTTTGCCCCCAGCATGTCCTGGATCGTGCTAGAAACCGCCGGCAGAAAGTGGTCAGGCGAGGAAGTGGCCACGATGATCAGATCCAAATCCGTCGGCCTGAGTTGCGCTTTGTCCAGAGCAGCGCGGGCCGCTTCTACCGACATGGTCGCCGTGGTCTCCTCTGGCGCAGCGATGCGCCTCTCCCGGATGCCGGTTCGAGTGATGATCCACTCGTTGCTGGTGTCCACCATCTTCTCCAGTTCCTGGTTGGTCAGGACTTTTTCAGGGGCGTATTTGCCCCAGCCGGTGATACGAGAGTATTTGGTCATGGGTCGCCTCCTGTTTTCCAAAAAAACCAAAATATTGGGCCAACATCAAGGGACCGGTTTCAGGCCGTGTCCCTTGATGTTCTTGGTCTAGCTGGGCAGGGCGCGCTGCGCCTTAGCAGCCCGGATGTGGATCCAATAGGCGACAATCCCGGCCACTGAGACAACCGAGCCCAGGGCAGCCGCTCCGATCAGAATCTCCTTTCTGTGCCTTCTGAAGAGGCGGACGGGACGCTGAGACTTTGTCGAGCCCTCGGCCCAAAGGCTCAGTCGAGACGTCGACCGCTGGTGGGCTGCTGCCAGCAGGCTCAGGCGCAGGTTCTCACAGAAAGCAGAATCAGGCTCCACCGGGGCCAGAGCGTCCTTGACCTTTTGGGCCACTGTCAGCAGGGGTTGAAGCGTATCCCGATGTTCAGGGAGCGTGGCCAGATACTCTGTTTCTTCGTTTGTTCCTGCATTCAGTTTGTCGGCATGGGCGGCCAATATCTCGATCCATTCTCTGTTGGCCATGATAGTCTCCGAGGTTAGGG
>SOHZ01000214.1 GCA_004377365.1 Anaerolineales bacterium
AGTGCCAGCGCAGGCTAAGGGTCTGTAAAGGAATAGCTTCTGCTCCCGCCGGATTTGCAATCCGGCGGTCCGGCGGCTGGATTACAAATCCAGCCGGAGCAAACCAGAAGTTATGTTTTGGCGAGCCCTAACATCCCTTTGCATCGAAGAAGGGTCTCCGTTAAATTGATATTCAACACTCAGAGAGGTGAGAAAATTATGGCAGAAGAAAAGAAAGAATTCTGGCGGTGGCCCGAATACAGGCACACCATTCCGGGCAAGGATTGGAAAGACGCCAAGGTCATCACTGCCGGTGTAGACATTGGATCGGTGAGCTCCAAGACAGCGATCATGGTTGACGGCGAACTGTACGCTTACGCCATCATGCGCACCGGCTCAAGCAGTGCAGGCAGTGCCGAAAATGCAACGGACTGGGCCCTGGAAGGCACGGGGCTGACCGTAAAAGATCTCCATTACACTGTGGGGACAGGTTATGGGAGGGTCAACGTTCCCTTCGCCCAGCGGGCCATCACCGAGATTGCCTGTCACGCCCGGGGGTCGAACTTTATCTGGGGCCCCACAGTGAGAACCGTGATGGACATGGGTGGCCAGGACTGCAAGGCCATCCAGTGCGACAGCAGGGGCAAAGTGAGTAACTTTTTGATGAACGACAAATGTGCGGCGGGCACCGGTCGAGGCATGGAAGTGTTCGCTGACTTGATGGGCGTGCCTATCCAAGAGGTAGGTCCCAAATCTATGGAAATTGACGAAGAACCAGAGCCGGTGAGCAGCACTTGCGTCGTGTTCGCCAAGACCGAGGCCGTGGGGCTCCTCCGCGCCGGATGGCCCACAGAGCAAGTCCTGGCGGCCTACACCTCGGCCATGGCGGAGAGGGTCGTAGACCTGCTGAACAGGGTCGGAGTGGAGAAGGATTTCGTCATCACAGGCGGTATCTCCAAGAACATCGGCGTGGTGAAAAGGCTCGAGGAGAGGCTTGGCTTCAAGGCCCTGCCCATGCCAGAAGGTGCGGACCCCATGATTGCTGGCAGCATCGGTGCCGCGCTGTTTGCCAAGGCTTTGTACGAGAAGGGCAAATGATCATCAACTATGGGTACAAGGACGGCTCAGGAGAGTACTTTATCGTCCTCGACACGGATAAATGCAACGGCTGTGGGGAGTGCGTGGAGGTATGCCCGGCTGGCGTCCTGGAAATGACCACAGAGTTCGATCCCGACACTATGGAGGATATGGTCATCCCCCATCTGACCAAGGAGCACGCCAAGAAGATCAAGTATAGCTGCGCTCCCTGCAAGCCCGGCCAGGACATGGCTTCTTCGGGGGAAGTGATTCCTCCTTGCGTCCTGGCTTGCGAGCCTCAGGCGATGACTCACTCCTGGTAGCCAAAAAGGCGGCAAGCGGGCAACAGGCTCATAGCAGATTCATCCTCAAAATGCCTGTTGCCAGCTTGCTGCTTAAAATATCTTTTTCGAAGGGTGGTGGTCAACTGTCGGAGATCGGTTCTGCTGTGCTAAGTCAGCAGTTGTTCCGTCTCTCCCCGCCCACCAAAGTTTCGACCACGTGGCTAGTTGGGCAAGGGGGAATCCTCTCTGCTACAATGGCAGTAGAGGCATTCCCCGTGTTTCTTTCATTCATTTGCATTCTGTATCAGGCTTTGGTAGAATGTGGGTGAAAGGAGGTGCCATCATGCTCAAGAGCATCGAAGGTATATACCGTAACGGCAAGATCGAACTGATGCAAGTCCCCACCGATGTGCGCGACGAGACGCACGTCATCGTGACATTCCTCGAACCCAGCCCCATTGATCTACAAGAGCGCGGGATTGACGAAGCGCATGCAGCAGACTTGCGTGCCCGCCTAGCGACCTTTGCTGAGGACTGGGACAGGCCAGAGATGGACATCTACGATGAGTATGACGCCGCCAAAGCCCGCCTACAAACGAGGTGATGTCATCCTGGTGCTCTTTCCGCACTCTGACTTGCGCACCGCAAAGCCCCGCCCGGTGCTCGTCGTTCAAGCTGATAACCTCCAAACTGAATTACCGCAGGTCATCGTTGCGATGATTACCAGCAAGCTGTCTCGTGCCAACCATCCGAGCCGCGTCATCGTCCTCCTTTCCACGCCGGAAGGCCAGCAGTCCGGCTTGCTCACCGACTCGGTGGTGATGACCGATAATCTTGCCACCTGTGGCGCAACAGTGCCGCGATTGCCGAGCCCGAGATTGACCGCGTCATCGGGAGGTTGCCAATGACCGAGGTTGACGCGGCCTTACGGCATACGCTGGGCCTGTAAGCGAACGTGGAGGCGGCATGTGTGACATTTGGGGGCAAAAAGGGGGAATCCTCTGCTATAACGGTGGTAGAGGCATTCCCCGTGTTTCTTTAGAAGCAAGGGGGCTCGGATGAACTACTGGCTATTTCAAATCATGTATGATTGGTATCCCGATTCTTGGAAGATCATGGTGGAGGCTGGCCTTGCTGCCCAGCACTACCCCCCTAGTTGGACAAATGAACCTTGCAACATCAACAAACTCTGTCAACTAAGACGTGGGGACGCTCTTGTTGCAGCGTTCAGAAGGCATCGTTTGCTGGCTACGGCACCCTAACTTCAGACTTCTATAGAGGGGTCCCGTCTCTCGATATCCACGACCCACCCAAGAATAGGGTCCTTGAATTTGGCGAACGCTTCAAATGTGACTGGACGGTGATTCCGTTTGAGAACGACCCGCCATTTATCCATTGCTATGACCTCAAGCGCAAGGGATTTGATATTGATCTGGAACGCGGATCCTGCGTGAAAAAGATAGACAAAGATACTTTTGGGGCACTCAGATCAAGACTTGATGAAGCAGGTGCAAGGAGATATTTCTCTTATACCCTCATAGAGAAAGCTGTAGAGTCAGATCGGATTCACTTCATGCGGAAGAAGAATACTTCGAGGGCAAGAGGAGCTTACGGTTTACTAGCTACTACGAGCGCAATCCAAAACTACGCATCGCAGCAATTGCCTCTCACGGCATGAAATGTATGGTTTGTGATTTTGACTTTGGAGAGTTTTACGGAGAACGTGGTGTTGGGTACATCGAAGTGCATCATCTATGCCCGGTTAGGGAGTTCCAGAATTTAAATTATCCCAAAACTGAGTAAAGCCAGCCTTGAAGCGGGGCGTTGAAACACCCCGCTGATACTGTGAAACCCGTTAAAATGGGTTAAAATGGCCTGATTTAGTGCGGTTTTCAACGCACTTCCTGTATCAGACGATGATTTCAATCATCGGATTTTGGGATGATTATTTTTCTGGAATAGCCTTAGCAGTCTTGGACAAGAGACAAAGGTTGATCCCAAAACAGATATGGCTGTCGTGTGTTCGAACTGTCAAAGAATGATTCATCGTAGGCGAGACAACGTACTCTCATTGGAAGAAATGAAGGAACTCATCAGAAAGTCAGGCAATATCGCGAATGCCCGCTGACATTACTCAATTTAATGAGACATTGAACCTGAGCGTCACATCTATTTGAGAGGGAATAACATCTTGGGAATCCCTGGCGCAACGGAAGCCAAAGACGTTGCTCCAGTCGTTGGGGCGGGACCAGTCGTGGTAGGCGCCGCGCACGGCATACGGTACGTAGGGCCACGAGCCCCCACATAGCACCCGCCAGGCTCCGGAAGAGGGCCCCGTGGGATTAACCTGTCCCCGGAGGGATAGTCCACTTTTACAGAGGAGGGACTTGGCCATGAAGCGCGAAAACCACAAGATTGTGCGCACTACCACCTGGTCTGCCGGACCTGGCTGCCATGGCGGCTGTGGGGTACTGGCTCACATCGAGGATGGCAAACTGGTCAAGATTGAAGGTGACCCGGATCACCCTTGGAATCAAGGACGTCTCTGTGCCAGGTGTCTGGCGATGACACAGTATGCCTATCATCCCGACCGGTTGACCCGTCCACTCAAGAGGGCGGGAGAGCGCGGGGAGGGCAAGTGGCAGGAGATTTCCTGGGACGAGGCCTTTGACCTCATAGAGGAAAAACTGGGCAAAATCCGGGAAGAATTCGGCCCGGAGAGTGTGATCTTTTCCATGGGCACTGGCAGGGACATTGGACCCTGGATATGTATGCTCGCCTATGCATACGGCAGCCCCAATGTCATGTTCGCCCTGAGTGGAGTTGCCTGCTACAGTCCGAGAATCGCCGCTGTGGAGACCGTTCAGGGAGACTACTGTATACTGGATGCGGCGCAATGGTTTCCAAAGCGCTACGAAGACCCAAGGTACAAAATTCCAGAGTGCATAATAATTTGGGGCTACGATATTCCGGCCTCATGCCCGGACAACGTCTTTGGGCACTGGATCATTGATCTCATGAAAAAGGGCACGAAAATCATCTGCATTGACCCGAGGTTGTCGTGGTTTGCTTCCCGGGCGAAGAAATGGCTCAGACTCAGGCCGGGGACGGATGGGGCCCTGGCCATGGGCTTTCTTAATGTGATCATCAATGAGGGGTTGTACGATCAGGAGTTTGTCGAGAAATGGACCAATGCTCCTTTCCTGATCCGAAACGACACCGGGAAACTGGTGCGTGCCAGCGACCTGGTGGAGGGCGAGTCCCCGAGCAACTTTGTTGTCTGGGATACCACAGAAGCGAGGCCCGCAATTTGGGATTCGGATGCAGTAAAGTACCGATCACCCGACATGAAACCGGCTCTGGAAGGGACATATGAAATCGGCCTTTTAGATAGGAAGACGGTTCCCTGTAAAACGGTTTGGGATGTCTTTTGCGAAGAGGTGAACCAATATCCAGTGGAGCGCGTAGCGGAAATCACCTGGGTTCCAGAAGAAGATATTGTAGATGCGGCGCGTCTTTATGCCAAAAGCAAACCCGCGTCCATACATTGGGGTGTGCCCATTGACATGACACCCGCCATTACCCCAACCACCCAGGCAATCACCGCTTTATGGTGTCTCACCGGGAACCTGGATGTACCCGGTGGGAACGTGATTTCTCGTTACGCTTTTGACGCGGTTGCTTATGCTCTGCCAGGGGCTGAGGGGGTCATCAAACTAGAGTCTAAGGAAGCTGATAAGAAGAGGATCGGAGCTGACCGATACGGGCCTCTCAGGAAATTCATCTGGCGGGCTCAAACGGATCTGGTTCTGGAGCAGATTTTCACCGGGGACCCCTACCCTATTAAGGGCATGTGGATACAGACTTGTAACCCCCTGGCCGGCATAGGTCTCGACCCGAAGAGATGGCGTGAGGCCCTCAAAGAGCTCGACTTTGTGGCTGTGGTGGACCTGTTCATGACCCCCACTGCGCAGTTCGCGGATGTGGTCCTGCCAGCGGCCACTTTCCTCGAAAAAGAAGGCGTCAGGACTTGGTGGATACCCCTGCAGACTATCAACAAGGCCATGGAAGTGAGCGAATGCAAGCCTGATATAGAGATCAACTTTGAGTTGGCTAAGCGCTTTGATCCCAATTTCCGCTGGAACACCATTCATGAACTGTTTGATGAAATCCTCAAGCCGTCTGGCATGACCTTTGAGCAACTACAGGAAAAAGGCTGGGCTTTTCCGCCAGAGGGTCACCCTAGCACTCCATATCACAGATATGAGAAAGGGTTATTACGGAAGGATGGGAACCCCGGCTTTCAAACCACCTCAGGTAAGGTTGAGCTGTACTCATCGCTCCGTGAAGAGTGGGGACTGGAGCCCGTGGCTCATTATGAAGAACCACCGTTCACCCCTATCAGTCAGCCTGAACTGGTCAAGGAGTATCCGCTGATCTTGTCTACGGGGAGAAGATCAGCAGTGTATTTCCATGCGGAACACCGAAACATCCCATGGCTGCGCGAGCTCGACCCCGATCCTGTGGTTGAAATCCACCCGGATACTGCCAGGGCGCTCGATATCGGCGAAGGAGAGTGGGTCTGGATCGAGAATTGGCTTGGCAGGTGCAAGTTTAGAGCGAAAGTCACTCTCGTGGTTCCACCATGGATGGTGATGGCAGCACATGGGTGGTGGTTTCCTGAGAAACCGGGAGCCGAGCCATCCCTGTTCGGCGTGTGGAAATCAAATATAAATCAACTCATTCCGATGGGCTATCAAGGTAAAGATGGCCTTGGCGCGCCCATAAAACACATGCTTTGTAAAGTCTACAAAGTCCACAGAAAGGCTGAGGAGAATGAGTGAGAAAAAACACGAGTACGGCCTGCTGATTGACTATGAATACTGCACAGGGTGCCATACTTGTGAAATCGCCTGTTCCCAGGAATACCAGTGGCCAGCAGGGATGGCGGGGATCAAAGTGATCGAAGTTGTCCAGAAACTGCCGAATGATAAGGCATATCTCACCTACCTGCCGTTTCCCACCGAACTTTGTATGCTATGTGCACGCCGCACCAAGAAGGGGCTTGAGCCGACGTGTGTCCAGCATTGTATGGCCGCGTGTATGAAATACGGGCACATTGAGGAATTGGCCAAAGAAATGGGCAAAAAAGCGAGAATGGTGCTTTGGGTGCCACGTTAGTCTTTTGGCGGCGAATGTAAGGAGGAATACAAAATGAGAAACCGTCAGTTATGGATTGTCGCTGCGACAGGTGTTGCTGTGCTCTTGCTGGCTGGCGTGCTGGCTTTTTCGCGGACTGGGTTTGCGCCATCCGCTGCCCAGGCCCAGACGGTTGCCGAGACGACGTCTACGTTGCCTCGCACGATCACCGTCGTCGGCGAAGGAACCGTCAAGATCAAGCCCGACATCGCCCAGGCCAACATCGGCGTAGAGGTGATAAGGCCCACGGTTAAGGCGGCTAGCAGTAGGGCGAAGGAGAGCATGGATGCCGTGCTACAGGCCCTCAAGCAACAGGGCGTTGACGAGAAGGACATTCAGACCTCCGGCTTCAGTGTTTGGACCGAGCGCCCCTATGGCCCAGAAGGTCCGTCTAGCGATGAGGTCCTCTATCACGTGAGCAACCAGGTGGCGGTCACCATCCGTGAGCTGGACACAGTGGGAACTGTGTTGGATGCCGCTATCGAAGCGGGGGCCAACAACATCTATGGCGTCACCTTCAGCCTGGCCGATCCCAGCCAGGCGGAATCCGAGGCCCAGAGGAAGGCCGTAGACGATGCCCAGGCTAAGGCCCAGTGGCTAGCTTCGCTCAATAACGTCAAGCTGGGCGATGTCGTCAGTGTCAGCGAGGTGATCGGTGGCGGTGGCGGTTACTATGCCGGCGGTGTCCGAGAAGCCTCTTTGGCTGCCGGAATGGGCGGTGGTGACGGTCCCATTGCCCCTGGCGAGCTAGAGTTGACGCTGCAGTTGCAGAGCGTCTATACGGTTCAGTAAGAATCGTTGCCTTTTCCCGGGCTGATTTGCCTAAAACCAGGAATTGGTGTATCATCTTTGTAGATACATCAAGGAGGTATTTAAGTGTTGACACGTGTGAAAAAATGGGGCAATAGTTTGGCGGTGCGTATCCCAAAGCCACTTGCCACCGAAGTCGGAATCGAACAGAATACTCAAGTTGAAGTGTCACTGGTAGATGGCAAGCTCGTTGTAGCGCCAGTCCTTAAGCCAGCGTTGACCCTTGAGCAGCTCTTGGCACAAGTGACTGAGCAGAATTTGCACGGTGAGGTTGATACTGGCCCAAGAATGGGGAACGAGGCCTGGTGACTCCCATGACGTACGTGCCCGAACGCGGCGATGTTGTCTGGATTACTTTAGATCCCCAAGCGGGGCACGAACAGGCAGGGCGTCGTCCGGCAGCGATCCTTTCACCCGCAATCTATGCCGGCAAAGTTGGACTTGCCGTTATGTGCTCCATCACCAATCAAATTAAAGGCTACCCGTTTGAAGTTCTTATCCCCGCTGGCTTGGCTGTCAGTGGGGCTATCTTGGCTGACCAGGTTAAGAGCTTGGACTGGCGAGCACGCGAGGTGGAGTTGATTTGCACTCTTCCAGCAGCAACGGTTGCTGAAGTGTTGCAGAAACTTGGTACGTTGCTATCACAATAAGCAGAGCTGAAACATCTCCCCAACTTAGTTTTCACAGTACAGCCCAAAAACCACCTACCCTCCTGCACCTGACGCGGCTGAGCAACTTGTAATCGGGTTTGCATACCTGCTTTCAGTCTGGCTGATCCCAGCCAGGGAGTCTAGGCCCGGAAGGAGGCCGTGGCCGATGCCCAGGCCAAGGCCCAGGAGTTGGCTGCGCTCAATGACGTCAATCTGGGCGATGTCGTCAGTGTCGGTGAAGCGATCGGCGGTGGTGGCGGCTATTACGCCTGCAGCATCCGAGAAGCTGCTTTGGCTGAAGCCAGTTTTTCATAACACAATGCGAATGTCATAGAAGAAGAAATGGTGATGGCAACCAACAAGAGAAAGATTAAAAGGAAGAAAAGGAAAGCTAAAAAATTATCTCGACTGAAAGGTCTCCCTCCTGGTATTCGGATGAAAGGAGGCGTACTTTTCGATCCAACAGTCAATGGCTTCGTGGCAATAGTCCATATTTGGGATAATGTGCATTGTCACGGTACACCTGAAGAATGGCGTTCCCCCGAGGTATTTTCGACGGAAGAGGCCGCCATGCAGTACTACAAAACATCTATCCGCCCTTCCCTAGAACGAATGATGGCTGAAACGGCAAACGGACAGCCCGGCAGAACATTTATTCATCGAAAGTTGGAGGAATAGCACGAGAAAGGTACAACAAACTATGGACACAAACACCGTTCTACCCGTGAAGGAGGGCGACGTCTTGGGAGCCCTGCGGGGCTTCCTGGGCGCTCTCCTCGAAAACCAGATCGTTGACGCCCTGTTGGTGCCTCTGGAGATTGGCCAGGGACGCAGCCTGGCTCAAACCCTGGTGCAAGATCCGGCCTACCTGAGCGGGGCCAACCCTTTCTCGCCGGTCATGCCCGTCAACTCGGCCACCCTGGTCTCGCAGTTGACCGGCGACAAGCCAGCCCAGAAGATAGGAGCTGTGCTGCGCTCCTGCGAGATGCGAGCCCTCATCGAACTGGTCAAGCTCCAACAGGCCAACCTCGACAACCTGACCATCATCGGCGTGGACTGCCTGGGCACCTACGAGGTAGACGACTATGCCCGCCTGATAAGCGAGATGGAAGGCCCGGCCGAGGAGAAAGGAGCCCAGGTGGTGGACGAGATGCGCAAGCAGATAGAGCAAGGAAGCGATGAGTCCTCTACCGTCCCTCTGCGCACGGCCTGTCAAATCTGCGAGTTTCCCACCCCCGCGGGGGCAGACATCACCCTGGGCCTGATCGGGGTGGAGGATGGGATACTGGTCACTCTCGATAGTGAACTGGTCGCCAGGCTAGGACTTGAAGAGGGGGAAGCGCCCCAGCGAGAGGAGGCCATGGCCAAGCTGGTGCAGATCCGCACCGCAGCGCGGGATCAGGCTTTTGCCGAGTTTCGGGAGGCGGCCAAGAGCATAGCCGACTTTGCGGACCAGTTCGCCACCTGCATCCGCTGCTACACCTGTTCGGTGGCCTGTCCCATCTGTTTCTGCAAAGAGTGCGTCTTCCGCACCGAGACCTTTGAGCCCGAGTCGGAGCGCTATTTCCAGGGAATGCAGCGCAAGGGTGCCCTGCGGATGCCCTCCGAGACCCTGCTCTATCAGTTGACTCGTCTCAATCACATGGTGGCCTCCTGTGTGGGCTGCGGTATGTGCGAGAGCGCCTGCCCCAGCAACCTGCCACTGACGGCCATCTTCCGCTCGGTGGGCGATGGGGTGCAAAAGATGCTGAACTATACCCCTGGCCGTAGCCTGGAGGACGAATTGCCCCCTCTGGCCATTTTCAGAGAAGGCGAACTGGTAATGAGTTGAGGAAGAGCGGAGAAAGAGCGATATGACCAACGAGAGAGATGTAGACAAGATCGGTGCTGTTCTCGTCGTGGGAGCGGGTATCGGCGGGATGCAGGCCGCCCTTCTGACAGCCGAGGCAGGTTTCAAGACCTACCTGTTGGACAAAGCGCCGGCCATTGGTGGCTTGATGCCTCTTCTGGATCGGACCTTCCCCACCGATACCTGTGGCCTTTGTACCTCATGCCCCACCCAGCCAGCTTACTGTCCCTTCATCGAATGCGACCGCCATCTCAACATCGAGCTTGTGCCGTACGCCGAGATCGAGGGCCTTGAGGGGGAGCCAGGCCATTATGGTGTCTCCATCACCCGCAAGGCCAGATACGTGGATGCCGAGCTGTGCACCGGATGCGGGGACTGCGTGGCTGTCTGCCCGGTGGAGGTGCCCCGCGAGCTGGGCGGCGGGCTGGAGACGCGGCGGGCCATTTACCGTCCCTATCCCCAGGCTTTTCCCGATACCTATCTCATTGACCGGGAACACTGTACCGAGTGCATGGAGTGCGTCAAGATTTGCCCCACCCAGGCCGTGGACCTGAACATGGAGCCGCAACGTGACCGCTTCGAGGTAGGGGCCATCATCCTGACGCTGGGGGCCAGCGCCTTCGACGCCCACCAGAAGGGCGAGTACGGTTTCGGCCACTACGAGAACGTGCTGACCAGCATCCAGTTCGAGCGGATGCTGAGCCTGACGAGTCCCTCCGGTGGGATACCGGTGCGCCCCTCTGACGGCCGCGTCCCAAAGCGCATCGCTTTCATTCAGTGCGTTGGCTCGCGGGACACCCTGGTGGAGCGGGGCTACTGCTCCTCAATGTGCTGCATGTACGCCATCAAGCAGGCCACCCTGGCCCGGGAGCAAGCGCCGGAGAGCGAGGTCACGGTCTTTTACATGGACATCCGGGCCTTTGGCAAGGATTTCGACCGCTACTTCGAGCGAAGCCGTGCTGAGCGGGGTGTGGTCTACCGGCCCAG
>SOHZ01000101.1 GCA_004377365.1 Anaerolineales bacterium
AGCTGGCCCGAGCGGTACGAGATGCCCCTGTTCCTGCGGGCGGGGGTGGGGCACGAGAGATTCCGCCAGCGGTGCGCTATCTGCTACCGGCTGCGCCTGGAAAAGACGGCTCAAGCGGCGGCCGGGCAGGGCTTTGACGCCTTTACCACCACCCTGCTCATCAGCCCCCATCAAGACCAGGAGTTGATCTGCCAGATTGGGGAAGAAGTAGCGGCCCAGCACGATATCGAGTTCTACTTCAAGAACTTTAGGCGGGGGTGGTCGGAGCGGGGACGGTTGACGCGGGAGCATGACCTCTACCGTCAGCAGTACTGCGGCTGCATCTACAGCGAATGGGAGCGGTACCACGACACGACCATTGATACTATCTTGATGGGAGAAGAGGGTGGCAAGCAAGAAGCCTATTGCGCCAGTTGAGGGGGAGTGAGAATGGAAGCCTTTGAAAGCATAGGGAAGATGCTGTTGATTCTGGGAGGGTTCATCTTTGTCATTGGGTTGATTCTGACCTTTGCCGGTAAGATCCCTTACGTGGGCCGCTTGCCTGGTGACATCGCCATCCAACGCGAAGGATTCTCCTGCTATTTCCCCATTGTCACTTCCATCGTCCTCAGTATCTTGTTGACCATCATTTTGAACGTGATCGTTCGCCTGCTGAAACGCTGACACGTGATGGCTCAAATTTTTGCTCCCTCCGGATGACAATCCGGGGGATGGGCTGGATTGTCATCCAGCCCGAGCATAAATGGATAACTTGTTTCGCACTGCACCAAACCCGGAACAAGTTCTACTAGCCCTCATTCTCGTCCGAGGCCGCCTGCTGCCGAAATCTCTTTAGCCTTTTAGCGATCTCTCGTTCATAGCCCAGTTCCCCCGGCTTGTAGTAACGCCGCCCTTGCATCTCATTGGGCAGGTACTGCTGGCGCACGTGGTGGCCGGGGTAGTTGTGGGGATACTTGTACCCTTGGCCATGACCGAGGGCCTGGCCATCGCGGGTGGCGTCCTTCAGATGATCTGGTACCTCGACTTTGCCTTCCTTCTCCACATCGGCCAGGGCCTTGAAATAGGCGCCAGCCGAGTTGCTTTTAGGCGCGGTGGCCAGGTAGATGGCGGCCTCAGCCAGATTGTATTGGGCCTCAGGCAGGCCGACCCATTCCAGGGCCTGGGCCGCCGAGGTAGCCACTGTCAGGGCCTGGGGGTCGGCCAGCCCCACGTCCTCCGAGGCAAAGATGATCATGCGCCGCACGATGAAGCGGGGATCTTCGCCAGCGTAGATCATCTTGGCTAGCCAGTAGAGGGCCGCGTCGGGATCGCTCCCCCGCAGGCTTTTGATGAAAGCAGAGATGGTGTCATAGTGGGCGTCGCCGTCCTTGTCGTAGAGCAGGGCCCGCCGCTGGATCGAGTCCTCGGCCACTTTCAGGTCAACGTGGACAAACCCCTGCCCGTCGGGTGGTGTGCTCTCCACAGCCAATTCCAGGGCGTTGAGGGCGGTGCGGGCGTCGCCACCGGCGATGCGCACCAGGTGGGCCAGGGCTTGTTCGTCCAGCCTGACCTTCCGCTTCCCGTAGCCTCGCTCCTCGTCGGTCAAGGCCCGTTTCAGGACCCCTCGCAACTCGTCCTCGCTCAGAGGCTTGAGCTGAAAGACCCGTGAGCGGGAGACCAGCGGTCCGATCACCTCAAAATAGGGGTTCTCTGTGGTGGCACCGATCAAGATGATGGTGCCATCCTCGACGTGGGGGAGGAGAGCGTCCTGCTGCGCTTTGTTAAAGCGGTGGATTTCGTCCACCAGAACGATGGTCCGCTGGCCGTACATCCCCCGCCGGTCCTTGGCCGCTTTGACCAGTTGGCGAATGTCCTTGACGCCGGCCATGACCGCACTGATGGTATCAAAGTGGGACTTGGTGCGGTGGGCGATGATCATGGCCAGGGTGGTCTTGCCTGTGCCGGGGGGACCCCAGAGGATGATGGACGAGAAGAGGCGGTCGGTTTCGATGGCCCGGCGCAACAGCCGTCCTTCACCCGCAATGTGTTCCTGCCCCGCAAACTCATTCAGCGTACGCGGTCGCATCCGCGCCGCCAGGGGGGCCTCGCGCTCGATTTGTTCCCTGCGACTGTGTTCAAAGAGGTCCATAGCTCGCTCGATCCTTTTTTTCGCTCACAACCGATTATAGCACAGTCTGAGGGAGGCGGCAAAACTTCGTAAGAGGGTTTCCTTAATTATAGATTGAGAACCTTCATAGAGGAGTAGCCATATAGAGGCTACTCCATTTGGTTTCTCTCTGAAGGCATTGCTGATTTAGAGCAAGTGTGCTATAATGATAAATAGCGAAAAGTGCTCCGGGCGGGACTTTGCCAACCTCCGCCCCATTTTCCTACATTTCTGTGCGAGGGCTACCTCCCTGCAATAGTGTGCTTATGGGCGGGCGGATTATCTCGCATCCGTTAGACAGCCGAGTAGCAGCGCTCTCTGATTGAAGGTGGAACTATGACGCCCTCTCTCGCTGACATCATCCATGACAAGGCATATCGCCGCACAACCCGTGGCCGCACAACCGGTCCCTACAGCAGGCTGCTTTCGGGAATCTGCAACCTCCTCTTCGTCTACATACTTGTTTCCCTGTTCAAAGATAAGCACTACATTCCCTTGGTGGCCTTGGTTGCACTTGCCATGACGCCCATTGCGCCTCTCGCCGTCCTTGGCTCCTTCATCTACTTCCTGTACGCGAAATATTGGACGGGGGCCATACTGCTAGCGGTTTATTGGCTCATCGGATGGTTGTCCGTGAGATTCGGAATTCGATACAACGCGAAGAGAATTACCGGCCAGGCGGCCTACGTTGATCCATTTGAGGGGATGCCTGACGTCGGGACTGCAGGCATCATCGAATTATGCTCGTTTGCACTTGCTCTTCTAATTACAGGGGCGTTAGCTATTCCATTTTGGGTCCTGTTCGGACTTGCCACCGCCTACCGTCTTTTTTTCTATTATTTCCGACTTCGCAGCCGCTGGGCTACCCTGCATTATCCCCTGATGCTCCGATACACTGCCATAGCTGCTTCCCAAATGGCAGTGGCCGCAAGGGAAGAGAAGCAATACTCCGCCGAAAGCACCTTGCACGCGCTTGTAACAAGTGCGTATCCAGGCTGGACTTCTGAACAAGTGGTATCCCTGATCAGCTCCGCCAAACAGAAGATGCTCGCCTTCGCAGACAGGGAGCCGCTTGAGGACTACATAAGGTCGCGCAATGCCTCACTCGATGAAAACGCTCTCTCAGAGTCTATGGGCAAGATCCAGGCAGCGTTGAACGGCCCTGAACGTGACGCAATCCTACTGGGATACGTGATCGCGGAAATCGTCGGCAGGGACTTCGGTGACAAGGAAAGAACCAAATACCTAGCCGAGTGCATTTCTGGCAGGGCGCGTTGATCTAACCATGTTGAGTCTGTGGCTCAACAGCCATAAACTCAGCGTGTCCCTGTCGCTCCAGGCGTGCCTTCCCGCCGCCCCGTTTGCTGACGTTTCTAGATAAGATAGACAAGCCCAGAGCAACAGACAACGCACCACGTAACAACAATTGACACAAAGAGGCCGCATTACCCTCAGTCACAGGAGTGGTTGTATGAAACTTGAAGATTTAGTGATAAGGGCAGAAGAACTCGTTCAAAAAGGCCAACAACTCTTGGAAACAAGAACAACGTCGAGTAGGGCAGGTGATTATGTAGATCCTGGCGGACTCGCCGAATTTCGTACAGCATCTCTTGCTTTCCTCAGTCGCATTTTCGGTGAAGAGTCGCCTAACTTCAAGGAGTTCGACAAGAAGATCACGAGTCATAGACCAAGCACAGTAGAAAAAGGAATTGGAATATTGAGGGCCTCAAAAGAGGAACTCGAAGGTGGGTGGTTAACGACAACCAAAGGATTGCTATCTGCCGAGATATTCTCCGATTTCTTAGAGATGGCCGAGCATCTGCTGGCCGAAAACTACAAGGACGCTGCCGCTGTCATCATAGGTAGCGTTCTTGAGGAGCACATACGCCAACTTGCTCAGAAGCATGGAATTGATGTTACCTTTGAGAAGTCAGGGCGGCAAATCCCTAAAAAAGCTGATTCCCTAAACGCTGAGTTAGCTAAGGCAGGCGTATACAATAAACTTGACCAGAAGAACATCACGGCCTGGTTAGACTTACGCAATAATGCAGCCCATGGCCGCTATGAGGAATACAGTAGGTCGCAAGTCGAGCTTATGCATCAGTCAGTTCTCGATTTTATGACCAGGGTTCCGGTCTAAATCCATGCGGCCTAACCCCCGCCCCATCCCACCGTGCCAGCCACCTCAATCCCAGGGCGGCTTTTTGCTTTTGGCCCGCCGGTCAAGGGAGCGTGAAGGTGCGCTATCTGATTGGTAAAGTTTCGCGGGCGTAGTGTTGAAAAATGGGGAGAAATGGGGTAAAATAGGCTATCTCTGAATAGGTAGGAAGGAAGCATTACGTGACCATAACAAAAAGTCGCAAACGGCTCCCTGAGGCCATTGTACTCATCGTGTTGTTTCTGCTGCCTTCCCTTTTCTTCTGGCGGCTGATGGCCCCCAATCCGGCCGACCGGGCCACCATCCCCGCCGGCGATTTCACCAAGGGTGCTACAGTATCTCTTGGAAACACATAAGAGAAAGCATGAAATACGCCGTGGTGGAGATTGCAGGACCCCAAACGCCTAAGCTATAGTCGCCAAGCCAGCCCGCCTTGCCGCTGGCCACGGCGGGCGAGGTGGGGCAATGGATGCGTAGAGTCCGTGTATAGTGGTTATGCGACTGCTTGACGTCAATTCTTGGGTAAACCGGTCATGAATAGAAAGGGACATGCTGTAGCAAAGCAAGTACCTTACAAGAACCTGATCATTGCTTTCCTATCTCTCGGCCAGCTTCTAACGATGTGCTTTTGCGTCGGCGCTTTTCTATTTGATCAACCTCGACAACCTGAGACTCTGGTCGTCATCAACCAAGATGATCCCTTCATAGCTGAGCGAGAGGAGCAGTTCAATCTCGCCCAAGTTATCCAGCAATATGATCAGGTCATCCTTGCTATTGAGGCCTACCAGCGCGACAACGGGGAGTTCCCCACTGACTTGTCTCAGTTGGAACCAACCTACTTGCCAAAGGAACCGGGGATCTACATCAGGAATGGCGAGAGACTGACTTACTTGCCTGAGCCTCTGGCAGATGACAATGCGCCATTTACTTTCTACATCTATGGACACTATCCGGGATTCGCTTTCATGCACGGGTGGATGCTTTATTACTGCCCAGAGCATTATGAGGGCTGCAATTCGGAAGGCGATCGCCATTTCCGTTCGTTCCGGATAAACCAACGATGGATTTGGATCAATAGGTCAGCCCTGTAGAGAGAAGAGGTTCTGATTTAGAGGAGCAGCCGCCTAAGCCATGGTCGCCGGGCCGCTCACCCTCCCCACCGCCCCCTACCGCCAACCAGGCAGGGAGACGTAGGGCAAACGGTCTAACGATTACTATGATAACGCCAAAGAGATTGCAAATGGGGTAGGGTGTCGAGCCCGTCTGCAATGAGTGATTGTACCAGGCGACTCAATCCGTTCTAAATGAGGTGAAGAATACAATGACAGAATCACGCAAATATGAACCGCCGAAGCCCAGTACGGGGGACACAGCTCATTTGGTAGCAAGAGGTGTAATGTCCGTTATTCCTGGGCTGCCAGAGTTATTCGAGCGCTTTGTGACTCCACCTCTAGAGAGACGTCGAGATGAGTGGATGACCGAAGTGGGTGAAGCTTTGCGAGACTTAGAAGAGAACCGAGGCGTAAATCTAGAAGAGCTTCAGTCAAATGAGGAGTTCATTGACACTGTCTTGCAGGCCTCCCAGGTAGCGCTCCGAAATAGTCAGGAAGAGAAGCGTACGGCGCTGAGGAATGCGATCCTGAACGCAGCACTTCCCAATCCCCCGGAGCAGGCGCTCCAGCAGATGTTCCTAAGCTTCGTGGATGGATTCACTGTGTGGCATTTGCGGCTTCTCAAGCTATTCGACAATCCACCTCAATGGGCCAGGGAACACAATCATGTTTTCCCTGTCATGAACAAGGGCTCCCTAGCTCGTGTTCTTGTGAGTGCTTTTCCTGAGCTTGATGGCAAGCGAGCTTTCTACGACCAAGTCTGGGAAGATCTGTATCAAAGGGGGCTTGTAAGCACTACCAGCTTGTACACGACTATGAGCAAACAGGGTGTCAGATCAAAGAGAACGACGGAGTTGGGAACACAATTCCTCAGATTCATCGAGGAGCCAGGATAATGACAGTACACCGCCCAAGTTGTAGTCGGCGGGGCAGTCGCCCACCACCCCGGCTTGCTGGCCACGGCGGGCGACATGGGCAATGGATGCGCAGAGTCCGTGTATAGGTACGTTTGCGGGCATGGCTGTCCACAAACATGTAGTTGGGCGGCTTGAGAGGTAAGAGAAGGTGAATAGGATGTGAGGCCGGGTCAGGAAACGAGAGTGCTGGTATGAAGGAAGCAGACCATGTCGTGGATTAACGAGCACAAGAGTGTTGGGCGAGTGGCAGTGCTGATGTTGCTGCTGGTGGCAATTATGGGCCCCTGGACCTACAGTGCGGATGGTGCGCCGCCGGCAGAGTGGTGCCACGACCCCTTCATCCTGCTGGAAAACGGCCGCTGCGTGGGGCTGATGTCGGGGGCAACGATCCTTACCTTTATGGCTCGCGCATTCCTCAGCATGAGCGTAGGGCTGGTGACGGGGGTGACGGTTTTTGCTGATAGGGCCGGCGAGTTCCTCCGCGAGTTCCTTTTCACGATGGTTCTATTCCCGCTCGTACTGCCCTTTTTCAGCACGCTGCTCCTGATCCGGGGTGGAGACCCCCGGCGCCGGCGGGTGTTCCACTTGACGGCGTGGGGGCTAGCTGCCCTCTCAGCCCTGCCACTGCTCATGTCCGCGTCAGAGCTACCTCCGGGCCAGTTATGGGGCATCTGGCTCTACATCGGGTTGGCAGCCAGCGCGCTCACACTGGAGTCGCTCGCGCTAGTGGCGGGAAGGAGGCCCAGCCAGGGTTGATGACTTGTCGCTACTGGAACACGTCAGCTCCATCGGATGGGACAACATCCTGCTATACGGCGAGTATGTCATTGACACGGAAACGATCCCTCCCACCCCTGCACCTCGACAAGCCGATTCTGACGTATTACGAATTTACGCCAACTTTGGAGGCAGAACCCGTGGGGAAAACCGCAGGTTATGGTGGCGGAGCCATCGCTGACTCCGTCCCCACCGCCACCGGCTTGCCGGCCACGGTAGGGCGAGGCGGGAAGTCCTAGCTGAGGTACTCGCGGCTCATCCGCGGTGCTGTTGGGTGGCAGCAAATGAACGATCAGGCTATGGTTGTATCTGGGTAATCACAAGAGATGTCACGAAACATTGGCTTGCTGAACGAGAAACCTCTTCACGCTGCACTGAAGGAGTGGTATGCGCAGCCAGAGGATCGGTTCGAGGTGTCGGTGGATGGTTTCGTGATCGATGTCGTGCAGGGTAATCTGCTGGTGGAGATCCAGACAGGCAATTTCGCATCTATCAAGTCAAAGTTAATAAAGCTCACGGGCGCTCATCGGGTAAGGCTGGTGTATCCGATAGCGCAGGAAAAGTGGATTGTCAAGCTGGCGAAGGATGGGAGCGGTGGGGTAAGCCGACGGAAATCGCCCAAGCGAGGGATATTGGAGGAGGTCTTCTGGGAACTGGTTAGCTTCCCACAACTGCTCTCGAGTCCCAACTTTTCGCTGGAGGTGCTATTGATTCAAGAGGAGGAGGTGCGCCGATACGAGGGCAGGCGAAGGTGGTGGCGAAGGGGGTGGGTAACGGAGGAGCGGCGGTTGCTGGAGGTTGTGGGGCGAAGGTTGTTTGAGAGGCCGGCGGACATGGGAGAACTGCTTCCGTCGAAGCTAAAGGAGCCATTCACGACGGCGGATTTGGCAGGGGCGATTGGTCGGGGGAGAAAGTTGGCGCAGAAGATGGCGTATTGCTTGCAGAGGATGGATGTGATCAAGCAGGTGGGGCAACGTGGCAGAGCCAACTTATATGCGCGTGCTGCTGCCGCCTAGGTTATGGCGGGCGGAGCCATCGCTGACTTCCAGGCTTGCTGGCCACGGCAGGGTGAGGTGGGGAAGCCTCCCGCCGGAGTAAACGGTTATGTTTCTAACGCCATAGATAGGACCGGTCAATCGGGTGATCTCACGGGCTGGCCAGGGTGTCTGCGATGGTCTGCTTGGGTGGGTGGCTTGGGTCGCTTCCATCGCAGACCTTCGCTCCGGCATTTGTGCGGAATGCTGGCGGGTTATCCGCCGGGGCGTTGGGCGCCCCACAGATAGGAGGTAATTGTGCAACCTGATCCAACAAACCTGCTTGAGAAGATGGGGCTGAAAGTTCCTCTCATAGGGTTCTATGATGCGCCCGATACGAAACCATTCGAGCCGTTGGCAGAACCCAAGCCAGGCAAGCGGGCATGTGTTTTCACCTTTTACAGGCAGTGGCTTGCTGGGAAGACGCTGCACATTACGAAGGATAACTTTCGCTGCCCTGGCGCCGGTCACTGGCTTTTCAGGGTGGTGACAAGGTCACGGGAGGACTTTCAGATTCCTTGTGGATGATGAAGGACTAAAGTCATCACACGATTTGATGAATCAATGGCTGGATGACCGTAAGGGTTACAAGCCGGAACACCCCCACCTTCTTATCGGCCCACTGAGTGAAGATCAATATGAATATCTCAAGAGCGTAACATTCTACGTGAATCCTGATCAGCTGGGAGTGCTCATACTGGGTGCTCAATACAACAGTGCGCCGAGTGATCCCTTGCCAGTGATAGCACCATTCGGGTCGGGATGCATGCAGTTGGTACCACTGTTTGAAGATTTGAGTGTGCCGCAGGCAATTATTGGTGCGACGGATATCGCGATGCGCCGGTACTTGGACCCGGAGTTGATTGCATTCACGGTTACCAAGCCGATGTTTGAGCAGCTTTGTGGGCTGGACGATAAGAGTTTCCTGCATAAGCGGTTCTGGAGGAATCTCAGGAAGGTGAGAGGGATCACAGAGTTGTAGAAGAGAATTGTGGAGCTCACAGTTATGCTCGTCGGGCTGCTCCACCCCCGCTTCGCCGCTGGCCCCGGCAGGGCGAGGTGGGGCGGGTCTTAACGACTATCATGATAACGGTTATGGAACAGACTCCGCACCCTCCTGGCCGGGCTGATCGCTGCCTCGACGTCGGCCCTGGCCGTGCGATGGGCGGACTGCCGCCGCGCCGTTGGGCGGCACGATGGGAAGAGAAGTCTTTCTGCTTGCCGGTCGCATACTATACCAGGTATGAGGAGAGATCAATGCCAATCTATTGGATTATCATTCTACTCATAGCACTTTTCGCACTAGAAACCACCTAACTTGCCTGCATGAGGCTAGCCGCCCAACATACTTGGAGCCGACCGCCCAAGTGTGGCTGGTTCTAGGCATTGGTTCTGCTTTCATCGATTTGAGTGAATTCGGCGGGACGTTTTCATCGGCTTGATCGGCGGCTCAAGCTGGCCGTTGGGCGGCTGCACGACTTGGCAGGAGAGGTTTGACGTAATGGCCGAAAACTCGACGATACGAGAGGGTATTGCTTTCTTTTGCTCCTGGAGCGGAGGTAAGGATTCAGCACTGGCTCTATACCGTGCGATGAGCGCTGGAGCCAGACCTTACTTTCTGTTTACGATGCTCGACGAAGGGGGTGAGAGGTCAAGGTCGCATGGGATACCTTTGGACGTTCTGCGTGCTCAAGCTACCTCACTGGGGATACCGTTGAGGACGCGGTGTGCGTCGTGGTCGGAATATGAGAGTGTCTTTGTCACTGCTCTGCGAGAACTAGCAGCGGGCGGAGTAGAAGCAGGCGTATTTGGCGATATTGACATAGACGCACATCGAGAGTGGGAAGAGAAGGTGTGTGAACAAGCCGGGATAGAAGCGCATCTTCCGTTATGGAAGGCAGCGAGGGAAGAACTGTTGGAGGAGTTTGTGGGGCTGGGCTTTGAAGCCATGATCATAGCGACCAATGCGGAGAAGATGGGGAAGGAGTACTTGGGGAAGCGTCTAGACAGAGCTTTGATTGAACAGTTGACTTCCATAGCTATTGATCCTTGTGGAGAGGCAGGAGAGTACCATACGGTGGTTACAGACGGGCCGGTTTTCAGGGAAGGGTTGAGGATCAGGAAGGGGAAAGCATTCTTGCGCTCGGGGTATTGGTTTTTGGACATTGATGTTAACGGGTGATAGGACATATTCGATGGGGGCGGGAGGAGGAAAGAGCAGCCGCCCAACACTCGCTGGTGTGCCCTGCAAAGCTGTCGTCTGCTAGTTGGCGAAAGTCCGGTCGTGGCAACTGCCAGGAGGCCACGTAGCAGGCCCCCAGTGCTTCCGCCCCAAACAACCGCCCTGATCATAGGGCGACTTTCTTCTTCTAGTCCATTGGTCAAGGGAGCGTGAAGGGTGCGCTATCTGATTGGTAAAGTTCGCGGGCGTAGTGTTGAAAAATAGGAAGAAATGGGGTAAAATAGCTTGCGTCACATTTTCAGGTCATTGCGAGAAGCCCTTCGACAGGCTCAGGATAAACTCTGCGACGAAGCAATCCCAGGGGACAGCATATGAGATTGCTTCGCTTCGCTCGCAATGACAGGGCTGAAAAGGAAGCACCCTACATGATCACAGCAAAAAGTCGCAACCGGCTCACCGAGGCCATTGTTATCATCGTGTTGTTTCTGCTGCCCTGCCTTTTCTTCTGGCAGTTGTTGGCCCCCAATCCGGCTGACCGGGCCACCATCCCCGCTGGCGATTTCACCGAGCAGTATTACCCTCTGCACCTCTTTGCCGCGCGGGAGTGGGCTCAGGGGCGCTTGCCCCTTTGGGACCCTTACATCTACGCTGGCCAACCGGCTTTGGCTGATATCCAGTCGGGAGCCCTCTACCCTCTCAATTTGCTGGTCGTTCTGTTGCTGGCCTTGGCCGGACGTGGGTTCCCTCTCTGGGCCCTGGAGGCACAGGTCATCCTCCACTTCTCTCTGGCCAGCGTCTTTACCTATCTCTTCGTCCGCCGCTTGTCGCGCAGCCGGTTCGCCGCCGTGGTCCCGGCGCTGACCTTTACCTACAGCGGATATTTGACCTCCTTCCCCGTTCAGCAGGTGACCATCTTGCGAGCGGCTGTCTGGCTGCCGCTTATTTTGCTTCTCCTGGACATTGCTGCGGAGAACGAGGACCCGGTGGGCGGTAGATTCCCGGCCTTGAGCTCGCGGTTCTGGTTCTACGTGACCCTGGCTGGACTGGCTTTTGGGTGCTCGATTCTGGCCGGTCATCCTCAGACAGCCATGCACGTTTTCTACGCCTCCATAGCCTACTTTGCTTTCAAAGTGTGGAGGCGGATACAGCAAGGACTGCCCTCTGAAACCTATCGCGCTGCTATCGGCAGAGGGCTGGTTGGCATCCTGGTCTTTACCCTGGTGGCCTTTGGCCTGGCGGCTGTCCAACTTTTTCCCACCCTGGAGTTCATCGGCCTCTCTCCACGGGCCGCTATAGACTACGAAACGGCCTCCTGGGGTCTCTTCTGGCACGAGATGGTGAGCTTGCTCTTCCCCGGCTACTTCGGTGGGTCGCCCCAGTACGTGGGTATCCTGCCCATGGTCCTGGCGGCCATGTCTATCCTCTTCGAGCGGCGACAACGCGACAAGGTGTTTTGGATAGGACTGGGGCTGGCTGCTTTCCTCCTTTCTTTTGGACGCCATACTTTTCTCTACAACATATTTTACGTCCTCGTGCCCGGCTTCAGTCGGGTGCGAAATCAGGAACGTGTCATCTTTCTTTTCAGTTTCAGCATGGCTATTCTGGCTGGCTATGGGGCGACCCTTCTAGTGCGGCCTATCCCCAGGGTCCTGAGACACAGTTTCCAATCATTCTATCAGACGCTGAAGCGCCTGGTCCTGGCGGGCCTGGCCCTGACTGCCTTTTTCTATTATGGCTGGCTCCAGAGTGCACAGGAGGGGGCAGACCCCAACTTTTTCGAGGCAGCGTTGCGGCATCACGTGTTGAACCTCCTCCTTTTTGGCGGAATCCTGCTCTTGTTGGCTTTGCGCCTGTCCAGAGGGGCCTCACGCCGCTGGCTGATGGGGCTGTGTATCGGCATCATCGCCTTCAATCTCTTCACCATCAACTGGCAGTTCAACATCCAGGACGCTACGGAGGAGGATCATTTTCCCCAGATGGGGTTTACCGATTCTCTGCGGGCGGAGTTAGTAGGTGGAGAGCCGTTCCGCGTCTCCACCGCCGGACTAATACCGGGGGCAGGCAACGCAGGTATCCTCTACCAACTTTATGACGTGACTGGCAACAGCCCTTTGCATCTGACCAGCCTGGAGAAGTTTGAGGCTCAGGTGAACGAACGGCGCAGGTGGCAACTTCTGAACGTGGCCTACGTCTTTGACTTGCGCGAGCTGGATAGCGAGGACCTGGAGTTTGTGTACATCAAGAGAGGGGTGATGACCTATCGGGTGGTTGATGCTTTGCCCCACGCCTGGGCCGTGCACGAGGCGGTGGTAGCCGCTGGCGACGAGGAGACGTGGGCCACCCTCAACGCCCCCGATTTCGACCCGGCGCGGCGCGTCGTCCTGTCGCACGAGCCTGGCATTGCCTTGCCCGGAGAAGATACGACGGGCTCGAGGGTGGAGGTTGTTGAATACACTCCCACTCGTATATCCCTGCAGGCAGACATGGTGGGCAATGGTCTGCTGGTGCTGAGCGATGTGGATTACCCCGGCTGGCAGGCCCGTGTGGATGGCCGGCCAGTGCCTATTCACCGGGCCAACTATCTCCTGCGAGCGGTGCCTGTAGAGGCTGGTCAGCACAGGGTGGAGGTCTACTACGATCCCCCGCTGTTCAAAGTGGGACTGGCCATCACCGTCTTGACCCTGTTGGCGAGTGGTGCGCTGTTGGGTGGGCTGGTTTTGCGGGATAAGAAGGCCCGAGGATTGGAAATCCCGGGCTGAAGGTGAGAAGTGTCCCTTCGACTACGCTCAGGGCAGGCTTCAGGCACTGAATCAGGCCCTGAGGGGTCTTTTCACATTCAGCCAGCGAATTCCATTCGACGATTCGCTCACGATCCCAATACCTGTCAATACCCGTCGTAGTGAACTTTGCTCTCGTCGTACTTGGTGTGGGGCGGCTTTGATTCCGCCGGATGCCCCACCGGCACCAGACAGAGGACATGTAATCCCTGCGGGATACCCAGCACCTTCCTCACGTACTCCTCGTTTTGCGGGTCGCGGTGCACTCCCACCCACACCGCTCCCAGGCCGAGCGCCGTCGCTGCCAGGAGCAGGTTCTCCGTCGCCGCGCTCGTGTCCTCCACCCAGGCCTTGGAGCACCGCTCGTCGCCGCAGACGACAAAGACCACCGGGGCGTCCGCGCACATGTGACTCCAGACGTGCGTCTGGGCCAGTCGCTGGCGAAGGCTCTTCTCCCGCACCACGATGAACTCCCAGGGCCGGCGGTCAGCGGACGATGGCGCGGCCATGGCCGCTTCCAGCAACACCTTGATGTCCGCATCGGAGACGGGCTCGTCGGTGTACTGGCGAATGCTTCGTCGCTTCTTGATCAGGTCTAGCATGGTCTCCTCCTCGCGTGGCTCAAATTTTCTTCTAGATGTAGCAGACGCCTCTCCCTCCCGCAGCATCTCTAGATTCCGCTGCTGGGTGTCGTCGGCCAAGGTCTTGCAGGATTCTGCACGGTCAATCGTCATTTCGACCTCTGAATCTATAGATGCTTTCAAATACGTCTATATAATACCGCAGTTTCGATGATTTGTCAAGTCCTTTCAATACCCCTTTCCCGAAATGGGAAGGTTCGTTGATCTGTTCCTGGACAACTACCAAGGGGACATTCAACGCCTACACAGGCTTCTCTTGCCTATTTTCCTCATCTTTGCTATACTTACCCCAACGCCGGGGGAGGGATCAGCTCAGTTGAAAGTGGCCATTTTGCACGATTGGCTCAACCAAAGAGGGGGCGCGGAGAGCGTGCTGGAAGCCCTGGTGGAGATGTATCCCCAGGCTCCCATCTACACCTCCATCTACTGGCCGCAGGCCATGCCTGAGGCCTACCGCTCCTGGGACATCCGCACGTCCTTCATGGACAGGCTGCCCCTGGTCAAGAAGCACCATCAACCTTTCCTGCCCCTTTACCCCCTGGCCTTTGAACAGTTCGACCTGAGGGGCTATGACCTGGTCATCAGCAACAAGAGCGCCTTCTGCCACGGGGTGATCACCGCACCGGAGACGCTGCACATCTGCTACTGCCTGACCCCCACCCGCTTCCTGTGGGACTATGCCGGTTACGTCCAGCGAGAGGGGTTGGGCAAGCTGGCCCGTTGGGCCTTGCCTCCCTTCCTGAGCTACTTGCGCCTGTGGGACAAGGCTGCCGCCGACCGGGTGGATCACTTTGCGGCCATCTCCCAGGCCGTGCGCCATCGCACCATCAAGTTCTACCGCCGCGAGGCTGTCGTCATCCACCCACCGGTGGACACGACTCGTTACGCTCCAACTGAGGGTAGCGACGATTACTTTCTGATTGTCTCCCGGCTCGTCCCCTACAAGCGGATTGATCTGGCCGTACAGGCTTTTAACCAGTTGGGCCTGCCGCTTGCCATCATCGGCGACGGGCGGGACAGGGCCAGCCTGCAAGCGATAGCCCAACCCAATGTCAAGTTCTTGGGTCGCGTTCCCGACGAGGAGATGCGGCAACTGTTGGCTCGCTGCCGGGCGTTTATCTTCCCTGGTCTGGAGGATTTCGGCATCGCCCCGGTGGAGGCCCAGGCTGCCGGGCGGCCGGTTATCGCCTTTGCCGGGGGCGGCGCTCTGGACACGGTGGTCGAGGGCGTGACGGGCACCTTTTTCC
The DNA here is from genome assembly GCA_004377365.1 of Anaerolineales bacterium. Taxonomy (GTDB): domain Bacteria; phylum Chloroflexota; class Anaerolineae; order E26-bin7; family E26-bin7; genus E26-bin7. The sequence goes on from SOHZ01000101.1 coordinate 14,992, forward strand.
ACGAACAGTCGCCGCAAGCCCTGGCCGAGGCCGTCAGGAGCTTTGACGACACTCGTTATGACCCAGCGGTCATCAGGGAGCACGCTGAGCGGTTCGACACAGCGGTTTTCAAACAACAATTGAGGCAGTTCATCGAAGAGAAATGGGACGAGTCACAAAACTCGTAACTTGGGACTATAGGAATCTTCTTCCGGAGTAGCGAAACTTGTTTCGCGTTCGGCTGGCGCAGAACAAGTTCTGCTACTCCGCCAGCGAGCAAGTTCTAACTCCAAAGTGGGGGTGGTGAATGGAACTCCGCCAATATTGGCACATCGTCTGGGAGCGAGTTTGGATCATCGTCGTTTTACTGGTCGTTGTCCTGATCGGGAGCCTGGTCCTGCGCGCCAAACCAGTCCCTCTCTATCAGGCCACGATGCGCTTTCTGGTGGGGGTAGCACCGGAAGCCTGCACTGGTGATTACTATATCTTCCAAAGATGGCTTCCACTGGTCCCGGTCTGGTGGGTGGCACCGGATGTATGCACCGGCGGTTGCTACACCTATGACCGTTACTATACCTGGCTCTCCTCCGAGTACCTGGCTGATGACCTTTCGGAGGTGGTCAAATATTCGGCTTTTGCTGACGACGTGAGCGCCCACCTGGCCCAGGGGGAGACCCCCATCACGGTGTCACCGGGCGCGATCCAGGGCTTCACGGTGGCCGGAAAGCAACATCGCATCCTCACTCTGCGCATCACCTGGGGTAATGCCGACGAGCTGGCGGCCATCGCCAACGCCGCCGCCGAGGTGCTGCCCCAGAATGGGCCGGACTACTTCGCCCCCATCGGGGTCGACCAGGCCCGCTTCACCTTGATTGATCGGCCGGTGGTGGTGCCAGTGGGCAAGAGTTTGCGGGAGCGGCTGGACCTGCCCATCCGTCTCTTTCTGGCTCTCCTGGCTGGGGTCGCCCTGGCCTTCCTGTTGGATTACCTGGACGACACCGTGCGAGACCAGGCTGAATTGGAAGCGATGGGCATGACGGTGCTGGGGGAGATACCTCGTCGGTCGAGAGAGCCAGGGATTAGAAAGCCCTGGCTAAAGTTGAGAAGCGCCCTCAGGCGCTAAATTAGGTCCTGAGGGACCTTCTCAGCTTTAGACGGCGAATTCCATTCGTTGGTCTTAAAGTGAGGTTTTGCTTAGGAGGATGAGGTGTGGTAAAATGAAGCGAGCCACATCATGGAGGAGGCAGAGGTGGAGTTACAGGATTATTTGAACATATTGCGCAAAAGGGGTTGGATTATCATTCTGACGGCTTGTATCACCGCGGCCAGCGCTTTGGGTTTCAGCCTGGTGCAAACCCCAAAGTACAAGGCCACGGCCAATCTGAGCGTCAACCCGGCCCGGGCCGACTGGGGCCTGGCCAATGCAGCCAAAACTCTGTTGCGCAACTATACCATCAATATGACCACCCACAAGACGGCCCAGAAGGTCATTGACCGCGCCCAGTTGGACATGTCCACCGATGACCTGCTCAGCAAGGTCACCGTCAGCTCTGACGAGTCCAATCTCACCCTACAGGTGGATGCTAAGGATTATGATCCGGTGGTGGCTATTCAGATCGCCCAGACCATGGCCGAGGTGTTCATCGAGGATCAGACCGAGTGGAACAATAAGCAGGACAAGCGCGACAGGATTGAGGTTTCTTTGCTGGATGACGTGCGTGACGCTCCCAAGTTCTCACCCAAGATCAAGATCAACACTTTGGCTGGAGGCATCTTTGGCGTGCTGTTTGGCGGTGTGATCATCCTTCTCCTGGAATGGCTGGAATCGGATATCCTGCGCACGCCAGGAGACGTAGAGCGATTCATCGGTTTGACGGTCCTGGGAGCCATTCCCACCCCAGGGGGCTCCGGTCCCGGTGTATCCAAGCGAAAGGGCCGCGGATTACGCCTGGGGCGACTGACCAATATGCTGATAGTTTTCGCCGTTGGCTTCCTGGCCGGAGGCGTGGTCGTCGGCCTGGCCCTCACCCTGCTACAAGTTTAGTTCCAACAAGACTTCGGAAGTCTTCAGTCGAAGGTTTGGAGGCCAAATCGGCTTGGAATTGGCTCAAGAAAGTTATTGGCTCAGGGCACTTTTGAGACTTCCGAAGTCTGGTCCGTGACTTAGTCTTTGAGGAGAAAAATGACAGATAATCAACTAGATCATCTTATCACAGTTGCTGACCCCCGTTCGCCCGTCAGCGAGGCCTATCGCACCCTGCGTACCAACCTGGACTTCTCCAGCCTGGATAAGCCGATAAAGACCATGCTGGTCACTTCTACCGGTCCTGATGAAGGTAAATCAACCGTTCTGGCCAATCTGGCCGTCGCCACCGCTCAGACGGGCAGGAAGGTCATCCTGGTTGATTGTGACCTTCGCCGTCCAGCATTGCATAACGTCTTCAATCTGAAGAAAGATGTGGGCCTGACGACCATGGTCGTTGACGACGCGGCTATGGAATCCCCGCCGCTGCAAGATACAGGTGTCGAGGGCCTGCAGATCGTATCCAGCGGGCCGCTGCCGCCTAATCCATCAGAACTCCTCGGCTCCCGGCGTATGGAGGAGATCATTGCTGCCCTTTTGGAGCGGGCTGACGTCGTCCTCTTTGATGCGCCGCCCGTTGTGGCTGTGACCGATGCCGCTGTCCTGGCTACTAAAGTGGACGGCGTGCTCTTGGTCATCAACGCTGGTGGAACCAAGCGCGACTATGCCAGGGTAGCTAAAGCTCGGCTGGAAAAGGTCAACGCCAACTTGCTGGGAGCTGTGCTGAACAACGTCAGGTTCGACGTCAGCTTGCATCGTTACTACGCAGCGCAAATGTAGGCAATAGGTAGGCCGTGGCAGAAAAGCCAGACCTGACAGGTTTTGAATTTCTAAACCTGTCAGGTCTTGTTTGTTTGGACAGGATCAAGGTCTGTATTTGATGATGAGCCCCAGACCTACCAGGGCAACCAGAGCGAATTCAACGAGCGTTCGCCGGTTGAGCCTTCGTAAAAGTCCCTCCTGAGAGAGGCCAGTGACCAGGTAGAAAACCAGGAGCAGGAGCAGCCCACCCGTCAGCCGGCCGGCCGTCCAATAGTTCAGCGCCCAGGTGACTTCTCCCAACGCCAGGCCAGTAATGAGAGTGTAAAGACCGGTCAGGCGCAGATTGTGGTGGACTCCACGCAGCAGCCCCAGAGCCAGCAGACCGCCCACCGCTGCTGTAGTCGTGGCCGAAAGCAGACTGCGGGTTTTGCTGCCATAAATCAGGATGAAAAGGCCGAGGGCTACAAGGTAGACGAGGATGTTCAAAGCCAGGCGGGCTAGCCTGTAACCGGGATCGGTGGGGTCAACGGTATGGTACTGGGCCACGGCGATCAGAAGCAAAAGAAGGGCTGTCAGAGCCAGGCCACCCAGCCAGTAAGGTCTGTTGGATGCCAGGGGAAGGAGCAGAGTCGCCGCCACCACTGACAGGCCGGGGAGAGCCCAGAAGGCGAAAGTGTAACGGATCTCTCCCCGGTGAATCAGAGGGTGAGAACGGATCAGGGAATCGGTGCCGGTGCAGGCCAGGCTGGCCAGCAGGGCTGCCATCAGCCACGTCGTGGAGAGCCGGATAGAGGCCAACGAGCCGAGGACATAGAAAGAGAAGGTCCTGGTAGGCAACTCTATTTCAGGCAGGAAGGCCAGGCCGAGCACGATCAGGCTCACGAAAATGCTGGCCCTTTCGTAACAAGCGCTCTCTCTCTTTTCAAATCCGAGGTTGTTTCCGTTAGATAGGTGCACGAGGCCCATTCTACCTCCAGGTCTGGTTTTTGTCAAATAGGTTTGTTGGACTTGTACTGCCTGTGCCGCAATAGCGCCACCATTGCGGCATAGGTGGTGCAACAGTGGTGGATGAGCGATTTGCGCAGAATGGCTATCTCTAGTATAATAAACTTGTTGTGTGGAGGTTAAGGCATTTGACTGATACAAAGACGCGCTGGTGGCCCTTCGCTCGCGGGTCAGAAATTACAATCGCGGTCATCGTCATTCTGACGGCTGGTGCCGTTGCCCTGTGGGTCCACTGGCGTCACCTTCTGACGGCCGTCTTGGCCATTTTCCTAATCACAGTCCTGCTATTCCTCTTTTATTTTCTTCGCGACCCGGAGCGGCAGCCTCCGGCCGGCGACGGTCTCTTCGTCGCCCCGGCTGACGGGCGGGTGGTGACCGTCCAGCAGACCGAAGAGCCTATCTTCTTGAAAGGGCCAGCCACCCAGATCAGTATCTTTATGTCAGTGCTGAACGTCCACGTCAACCGGGCGCCTATGGCTGGCGAGGTGGCTTTTCGAGAGTACCGGCCTGGACGCTTCTTGCCCGCCTACCGCCATGAGGCCTCGGGCGAAAACGAGAGCAATCTGCTGGGATTGGTAGAGGGTGAGATGCGGATTCTGATCAAACAAATAGCCGGGATTCTGGCCCGGCGCATTGTCTGCTGGCCATCCGTTGGCCAGCGGCTGGCTCGGGGACAGCGCTTCGGTTTGATCAAGCTAGGTTCGCGCGTTGACCTGTTCCTGCCACCCGACGTCGAGGTGCTGGTTGCCATCGGCGAGAAGGTGCGAGCCGGCGAGACCGTCCTGGCCAGAGCACCATCAACCCGACTCAGAGGAGACATAACATGAGAGACCGCTTACGCCGTGCTGCACCCAGCCTGGTGACCTATGCCGCCCTGGCCTGTGGCTTCACTGCTATTGTCCTGGCCGCAGAAGGTCACCTGGGTTGGGCTGGCCTGTTCATTCTGATGGCCTACATCACCGATGCCCTGGACGGCTTTGTCGCCCGGAAGCTCGACGCTGCCAGTTCCTTTGGCCTGCAACTGGACTCACTGGCCGACGTGGTAGACTTTGGCCTAGCGCCAGTTTTTCTGAGCTACAAATATCTTCAGACCACCACGGCTGTTCCTGGATGGTTGGTAGCCACTTTGGGTTTCCCCTACATTATGGGCGGGGCTTTCCGTCTGGCCCGCTACAATCTGCTGGCAGCCAAGAAGGAAGGGAAGAGCGATCAAACCCTTGGCCTGACCATTTCCACCTCCGGTGCCCTGCTGACCCTGGCTGTCCTGACCAGCAGGGCTCACCCCCGTGTAGTTGGCTTCCTCCTCCTGCCAACTATGGTTGCCCTGCCCCTGCTGATGGTCAGCCGCATCCGCTTCCCAGAGTTCCACGTGGTCTTTAAGCGCTGGCCTTGGAACCTGACTGCCCTGGCTTTGGGCGGTGCTGCTTCCTTCATTGTCACCCCTCAAGCAGTTGCCCTGGGCCTGCTGATGGGCTACGTCGCCTTCGGCTTGCTGAGGGCCGCTTATTATGCTCTGGCCTGAATACTTGTGTCGTAGCAGTGATAGGGGAGGCAAAGATGACTGTTCCCTTTGGTGACTGGTTGGCTGGTCTGGGCCTACATACTTACGCCCTGTTGGTCAGCCGTACGTCTCACTATGTGGTGCGCGGGAAAGAGCATTTTGAAGAAGCCTGGACGGAGGGTCAGCCTGTCATCTTTACAGCCTGGCACAGCATGACGATGCTGGGGCTCTGCTATTTTTTCCGTTTCTACGGCGACCATCGTTATGCCGCATTAGTGCCGGCCGACCGGCGGGGAACCACGCTGGGCACCTGGTTTCGTCTGCTTGGCATGGAGCCTTGCCCTGTTGACCACTATTCGACGGCGCTTAGCCAGGCTCGGGGCGTGGTGCACCTCCTGCGAGTTGTACGACAGGGGGCCAACACCTTTATCAATCCAGATGGACCTGATGGCCCACTCCACGTGGTCAAGCCAGGTGTCGTGTACATCGCCCAGAAAACGGGAGCCCGTTTGCTGCCAATCGCTGTCTTCACTGCCGCAAAGTACACGCTGAAACGCTGGGACCGCTACAGCGTACCCTTGCCCTTCAGCCGCATCGCCATCGTGGTGGGTGAGCCCGTACCCGCTCCCAGGGACGGCGACCCCGAAATCATCGCCCAGACGCTCACCGAGGCCATGCACCAGGCCGCAGCTAACGCAGAGCGATTATACTATGGCCGTATTTGAGTCCCTTCGACACCCACCAAAAAAGGGGAGCTATCATAGCTCCCCTTTCACTTCTCTCTCCAAGCGGGCGAAGAATCCGACCATGTAGCGGTGGCGTTCCTCGGCGATAACCTTAGCCCTGGGGGTGAAGAGGGTCTCCTTGAGGCGAGATAATTTGAAGACGAACTCGTGGACGGCGGTGTGCTCAGGTGTGCCCCGGGCTTCCCCCTGATAGTCAGCCGACACTGGTGCCCATAGGCGGTGGCCCATTTGGCCGGAGACGGCGTAAGCGCGGGCCACGCCAATAGCCCCGATGGCGTCCAGCTTGTCAGCGTCGTAGAGGACTTGGGCTTCCAGGGTCTGAGGAGTGGACTTCTCGCGGAAGCTGTGGGTGGCGATGGCCTGGGCCACAGCTTCGACTTTTTCGGGAGGGTGACCTTGCAGGATTTCGCGGGCCTGCTGGGCTCCAGTCCGGGCATGGAAGGACCGCTGCCGTCCTCCTATGTCGTGCAGCAAGGCCGCCGCCCGCACTATCTCCAGGTTTGCCCCCTCTTCCTGCCCAATCCCCTCTGCCAGGGCCAGCACCCGCAGCACGTGATCAAAGTCGTGGGCGACGTCGTTCTCCAGGTAAAGGCGACTGGCTTCCTCAACGGTAATCATCATTTCTAGGTCATTCGTCCTTCGTCGAGTCGAGGGCCTGTCTTAAATGTTCCAACGAGGTGTTGCCGCCGGAGCATACAAGTCCTAGCTTCTTACCCTTCAGTTCGTTGCGTAGGCGGTAGGCTGCGGCCAGAGGCGTTGCTCCTGCTCCCTCAGCCAGGGTATGGGCACGTTCCACCATCCACACCATGGCTTGCAGAATCTCTTCATCACGCAACAGCACAAAGTCATCCAGAGCTTCCCACAGGATCGCCTGCGGCAGAGCAAAGGCCGTGCCAGTGGCCAGGCCCTCAGCAAAGGTGCGGTTGGGAGCTTCCACTAGCTTTCGCTGCCGCCAGGACTCGTAGGCTGCCGGAGATGCTTCTGACTGGACTCCGATGACTCGTATGGCCGGGTTGACGGCACGGGCCACGATGCAAGCCCCTGCCGCGCCGCTGCCCCCACCGATGGGCACTATGATGATCTGCAGGCTGGGTTGGTCCTCCAACATTTCCAGCACCTCGGTGGCCACACCAGCGATGAGCAAGGGCTCATCGCCAGAGTGGATATAGCGATAACCATGTTCTTGTGCCAAGGTCTCACAGTGCAGCCGGGCTTGGTCGAAGGTGGCCCCGTGAAAGATCACTTCGGCCCCCAGGCCTTGCATAGCAGCTACCTTCCCTGGGTTCGCTTTTTGTGGCACGACGATGCGGGCCTTGACGCCAAATAGTCGTGCAGCAAACGCCACGGACTGTCCGTGGTTACCGGTAGAGGCGGCGATCACACCCCGTGCCTGCTCCTCGGGGCTGAGCTGAGAGATCAAGTTAATACCGCCACGGACTTTGAAGGCTCCAACCGGTTGATAGTTTTCATGCTTGATGTAAACTTTGGTGCCCACCAGAGCGTTAATCGCCGGAAAACTGTGCAGAGGTGTGCGTGGCAGGTACGGGCGGATCTGCCGTTGTGCTAGCAGCACATCTTTAAACCCAGGAACTTTCATTGCTCAGACTCCTCATTTTCGATTTTAGCCGTCTGCAAAGGGAGCACCAGCCGCGTAGCGGGCCTGCACAGCCCGCATAGCCGGGCGGCTACGCTGCCACAGCCAGACAGTTTGCATTAGGGTACTGGTCCCGAAAGCTGCCAGAGCAATATACAACCCGGGCACCTGACCCCAGGCCACCCCGGCCCACAAGATCGCACTGGTGGTAAGCAAGAAGATAGCCATTGCCTCGGCGATGTCGCGTGTGCGGCGGCTATGTACAAGGGTGCCTTGATACCAGTTCTGCAAGACGGTCAAGCCGGGCATCGGCAGCGCAATCCAAAGGCCCCATTGAGCTAGCGTAGCCAGCGATGGGGTCAGGGCCGACAAACGCCGAAACCAAAGCTCCGCGAGGGGCGTGGCGGTTATGATCAGCAGCAAGACGGTCGTCAGTGCGGCCAGCAAAGCCGCGAAGCGGCGCAAGCTGTACACTGCACGCGGCTCATCCAGCATCGCCACAACGACTTCATTGTAAGCAAAGCCCAGGCTCCGCAGCATAAAGATCAACCCGGAGACGACTGGCCACACGGCTAGCGACTCCAGGGCATCAGGCATACGGCTGAGGGCAGCGCTGCCTATGGGCTGCACCAACATACTCAGCAGCGAGGTCATCGCCAGCGGGGTGTAAAAGTCCAGGAAGGTGTGGAAGGTCAGAGGCTGCGCGACGGGCGCAGTCTGTCTGAGCTGGTGGCGCAACACGGGCCGCACGCGCAGTCCAGCATAGATCGCCTCGCTGACGACCCCAGTCACGACGGCGCTGGTCGCAACAACAATGCCGGGGATGTTGCCGATCAGATAGCCAAGCCCCAGCACCAGCCCATCGGCGCTTAGCCGGACCAGTGTCCCGAACCCCACCGCCCGCGAGTGACCAAAGCGGATCAGCACGCCCTGGTTAAAGCGGCGATAGGCGATGGACCACGTCCAGGGTGTCATGATCATCAGACCAATCCGGGCCGGCTCGATGATCTCCGTCGGCGCGCCGATTAAACCGACTGCAACGATGTAGTAGAGCGGCGTGAAGGCGATCAGCACGTGGAGAATGGTCAAAAGCGCTCCCGCGCGCATCATGAAGCGTCTTAGCTTAAGGTACGAGTCCCAGTCTTTACTAAGGGCAGTCGAGGCAGACAGCAGCATGATGATCGGTGACTCGATGATCAGCGACACAGGAAAGACGACGCCACCGTAAGCCGCCAGGTTGATCTCTGGGTTAGCCAGCCGCGCTACAACGGCGCTTAACACAGGGAGCTCGACAGCCATAAGCAGCCAACTGGCAGCCAGCGGCCACCAGATCTGCACAATGCGGCGCATCAGCAACGGCGATCGAGAGGGATGGGTTGGAGTCATGAACTGGCCTTTTTGATCCGCCCTATGGCGAAGCGCTTAAAGTTGCTGAAGTAGGTGGGTAGACGGCGCCAGGTATCAAGACTGGTGGCGCGACGCCACAAGCGGCTGGGACGCAGGTAGAAGCGGCGGTAGGCCTCGTGCCACTTGCGCTCTACCAGCTCAGCCGTCAGGTCGCCAATCTCGAAGCGAGCCTTCTCATCGTGGATGGCAAAGTCAGACCAGTCGTGGCTGAAGAGGTGCCCCTCTCGCAGGACGATATTGTACATCTCTGTGCCAGGGAAGGGGGCAGCGATCATAAAGTTGGCCAGCTCTGGGTCCAGCTCCAGTGCCAGCCTGATGGTGTCCTCCATGGTCTCCTCGGTGTCGGCGGGCAGGCCGAAGATGAAGAAGCCCATGGTCTCCAGGCCCGCTTTCTTGGCGTTGGCGAAGGCTCTCCTTACCTCGTCAACGGTCTGTTGCTTTTTGATGCTGTCGAGCACGCATTGGTTGCCGCTCTCCACCCCGAAACCCACCCGTTTGCAACCAGCCTGTTTCATCAAGCGCAAGAGTTCTTCATCTGTGTTACGAGCATTGATGCCATGGATGGTGATCCAGGGTACAGTGTTCAACCCCTCGGCGATGAGCATCCGGCAGATGGCCTTGGCGCGCTCCATGTCCAGGGTCATGGTGTCGTCGGTCACGCCAATCTCGGTGGCTCCCAGGTCACGCACCAGCCAGTGCCACTCGGCCACCACGTTCTCCGGCGAACGGGGCCGCCAGATGCGCCCAGTGACGGCTTTAGAGCAGTAAATGCAGTTGTAAGGGCAGCCCCGCGAGGTGACGATGGTGTAGGCCCGGGCTTTCGGATCCAGCCCGTCGGTCAGGGGCTGCAAATTGGTGTAACGCTCGATCTTGAAAAGGTGATGGGCCGGGAAAGGGATACTGTCCAGGCCCTTGCGCAGGGGGCGCGGCGGATTGTGGACGATCTGACCGCTTTCATCGCGGAAAGAGAGGCCTGCAATTCGAGACCACACTGCCCTCTCGTACAATTGCGGCGATTGGAGGTTGGAGGTTGGAGGTTGGAGGTTGGAGGCAATCTCAACAATGGCGTCCTCTCCTTCCCCTCGCACCACCAGATCCACCTCAGGGCGTTGCATGGATTCGTCGGGCAGGAGGGTCAGGTGAGGGCCGCCCAAGATGGTGACAGCGCCATGGGCTTTGGCCTCGCGGGCCGCCTCCCAGGCTTCGTTGATGAGGGGAGTGGTGCTGGAGATGCCGACCACCTCGAACTTTCCGCGGTCCAGGATATCTCCCAGCGGCTCATCCTCGACGGCCGCATCGTAGATTTGCACCTGGTGCCCCGCCTGCTCCAGCACCGCCGCCAGGTATCCCAAACCCAGAGGGATGTGCTTGCGCGAGCTCCAGACTTTGGAGATGGGGCTTACTAAAAGGATTCTCATGTGGTAATCACCTCAGAAAGCGAAGACAAAAGCCAGGTCGTTGACGTTAGTGTTGGTGGGACCGGTGACGATCAGCTCTCCTAGAGCTTTGAGGAAGTGATAGGAGTCGTTGTTCGCCAGGTACTCCTCAGGGTCAAGGCCCAGCTCTCTGGCCCAGGCTACCGTCTCCCCGGTGGCCACGCCTCCCGCTGCGTCCGTCGGTCCATCGGTGCCATCGGTGGCCAGGGTGACGACCATCACGTCCTCCCAGCCCTCGATGGCCAGAGCCGCTGCCAGGGCTATCTCTTGATTGCGCCCTCCCTTCCCCTCGCCGGTGATGGTCACCGTAGTCTCGCCGCCAACCACCAGGCAGGCTGGTCGGGGAATCGGTTGCCCCGATTGGGCCATCTCTTTGGCCACGGCGGCCAGGACCTTGGCCACCTCCCTGGCCTCGCCCTCGACGTAGGTGGAGAGCAGTTGCGTGTTAAAGCCCGACTCCCGAGCCCGGTTCAAGGCCGCCCGGGCTGCGATTTCGTTGCTGCCCACGATCAGGTTGTAGACTGTGGCAAAAACCGGATCCCCCTCTTTGGGTGTCTCCGCTATCTTCCCCGCCACCCCGGCCGCCAGGTGCTCGATGATGGAGGCCGGCACCTTGTCCAGCAGGTGGTACTTCTCCAGCAGGCCGTAGGCCTGAGCAAAGGTAGTGGTGTCGGGCACAGTGGGGCCGGAAGCAATGACGTCCAGAGGGTTGCCCACCACGTCAGAAAGGATCAGGGAGACCACCTGGGCCGGATGGATCAGCCGCGCCAGTTGGCCGCCCTTGATGCGCGAGATGTGCTTGCGCACGGCGTTGATTTCATTGATGGTGGCCCCGCAGCGCAGCAAGGTCCCGGTGAGGGCCTGGACGTCGGCCAGGCTGATGGTAGGTTGGGGCAAAGTCATGAGGGCTGAGCCACCACCGGAGATGAGGCAGATGACCAGATCCTTCTCCGTCAGGCCCCCAGGAGCTTGATCAAGCATCTCCACCATCCGCTCAGCACCTCGCCGCCCAGCCTCATCGGGGGTGGGATGGCCGGCTTCGACGATTTCCACCCGCTGGACGTCAGCCGCTTCAGGGGGGAGATAGCCATGCTTGACGTTGACCAGACCGGCGGTTATCCGCTGGCCCAGGGTTTCCTCGATGGCGGCGATCATGGGGGAGCCAGCCTTGCCCCCGCCAGCGACGAAAATGCGCTCGTAACCGGATAAATCATAGCTCCGCTGCCCGATCTGCAGGCTGTCTCCTTCCAGGCGTACGTTTTGCTTGATGGCCTGAGCCGGATCAACGGCTGCCAGGGCCGCAGACATAATGTCCCAGACCTGGTCGCGCCTCTTTCGCTCGGTATCCGAAAGTTGCCTTTTAGGTTGTAGCATCTCATACCTCCTCACTTTGCAATAGATTCGATGATCGCTTTGGCTGCCTCCTGAGGTGTGGCTTCGCCAGTCATGACCCTCTCAACACCCTGTTGCAGGACTCTGGCCACATTGGAGTAGACTGCTCCCGCTAGCCTGGGATGGGCTCCCTCCAACTGTTTGCTCAGGAAAGGATAGTAGCTGTCCTCAGTACCCAGGACCTCGAAAGCTGCCCTCCGCGTAGGCAGATGCCAGGCGGCGAGATTCCACTTGGCGCTGTTTTCGGGCTCCATCAGCCACTCGATCAATTGGGCCGCCAGGGCCTGCCGCGCCGGATCCGAGGTGACGATGGCCCAGGCCCAGCCCTGGCTCAGGGTTGCCACGTTACCGTCTCGTGTCGGGATGGAGGCGAACTGGGTATACATGAGCAGTTCCCGATCGGCCAGATAGAGCCTGGAACTGACGTTGGTCATGGCTATCTCGGCTGACAGGTAGACAGGCCAGCAGTCGTCCAGGGTTTTAAATTCTAGCACTGAAGGAGGGATGACGCCCAGTTCATAGCCATCTCTGTAAAATTGCAAGACCTGGGCTATCAATTCTGTATTAAGGGCTGGCTGCCCGGTCTCATCCACCAGTTGACCACCCAGGGCTAGATACTGGATGATAAAGGCATCGTTGACCAAGCCCTCACGGCCGCCAGCAGGGAAAACGTAGCTGACCTCGTCGGTGAGCACATCGGTCCAGGTCAGGGGGGGCTCCTCCAGTTTGTTGGTATTGTAGATGAGGTGTTCGATGTCGGTCTCGAATTGGAGGCCAACCAACTGCTCTTCGAAGAGCCCGATTTCCTGGGCAAAGGGGAAAAGATCTTCCTGGAGCTCAGCAGAGATCAACTCGTCCAGAGGCTGCAGTAGGCCAGCCTGGGCTGCATCCTTTAGTTCGATGGTGTCAATGGCCACCAGGTCTGGCATGGCTGCCGGGACAGCCTCGCTGGTGGTGAGAAGAAAGTTCAGGATGCCTCCTTTGCCGTAGGGCTTTTTGAGGACGTACTCAACGACCACATCGGGATGAGCAGCGGCGAAGGCTTCGATCTGCTGGCCCAGTATCTGACCGCTGGTATCTGCTTGAGATGGGGAGAAGGGTTCGGCCGTCCAAAGGGTCAGGGTAATGACCGGAGGGACTGCTGGCAGCGTCGGGGTGATGGGCGTTGTGGTCGGCGTTTCAGTCACGGTCACGGCCGTAGCGGTCGGCACTGGCTGCGGTGGTGGCGAGGTAGTTGGCACGTCGGAGGGACCGCATCCTGAAAGGCTCAATAGTATGGTGAGGCAAGTGACTACAGTGACATTCTTAACCATAATTCTCTCTCATATCTAGGTCTCCCGATCAAACAGGCCGAGCTGCTGTGGACCCAGTGGATCGCTGGGATCATACCGCACCGGCACCCCCGTAGTGTGATCCAGCCTTCCAAGACGGTTGATGGTGGTCACCACTTTGGAGACGCAGTAATCTACCGGACGCTCGTGAATCTCAGTTGTGTTGAAGCGTAAGACTTGCCAGCCTCGGGACGCCAAGTTATTGTCACGCTGCCTGTCCACCTGAGCGGGCTCCGGACCGATGTGCCAGGCGTCTCCGTCCGTTTCTACGTCAATTTTGCCGTCGTTACAAAAGATGGCAAAATCCAAGAAGTAGGTACGGTCCTCTATCTCGACGAGGTACTGTCGCTCAGCGCGAATCCGCGCTCGTTTAAAGGTCGCCCAGAGCCGATCCTCCAGTGGGCTTTCGTCCCACAGATCATTGATCTCGTCAGCCGCTTCGAACTTTTCGAAGGTAGTAGGTATAAAGACGATGCGGCGCAAGCGGCGGCTGACGATGGGCTTAGTGAGCGGCTGGAGGTCGCCCAGCAGCAGTTGGTAGTAACGCCGGTTGGCTTTGGGATGATTGCGAGGTGTGTCGGGGAAGAGATCCGTCCTGGATACAATGCGAATGTCACGCACGACGGCGTAATAGTTGATGGCGTGCGCTTCGGGGCCAAAGACCTTGGTTTGATAGAAGGCTAGCCAGCGAGGCGGCCAGCGATTTCCCAACCATTTGCGGACACTGGCAACGGGAATGCGATACCAGCCCTCTTCATGGGCGAGTCTCATGTCCTCCAGGTTGTTGACGATAGCCACCAGTACCTCACCACGCGGCAATGCCGCCCTCCATTATCCCCATCCTATCGCTCACGAATATAACAACGAAACTCAGGGATTAAACGAATGGATGCCAAAGACAGCGCTCCGATTCGTTCAATCCGTCCAATTCGTTGTTATATGTGGTTGGACACCAGAACCAGCGCTCTCCCGGAGCGGCTAAGGTCTTGCGTTCTTTAGTAGCTCGAAGGCAGGCTCCAGCCCTTCCACGCCTGCCGCGCGGATCATCTCCAGGTCACGGAGCGCGTCGCGGACGACGCCCGGCGCGGCGCAGTTCTCCAGCGCCGGGGCGAGCAACCCGGCTCGCTCGCTCTCCTCCGCCCAGCGCGGGTCGCAGACCGCCTGCCCCACCAATGCTGCCGCCAGTGCGTAACGCGCCTTATACAAACCCGTCGTCTTGTCCAGCCTGGCTCGACACCGGGCGATGGCATCCGCGAAGGTTTCCCCGGCGGACGGGTCACGCTGATGCAGGAGGACAATCCCCAACTTCAGCGTTGCCTGGTAACTGGTCTCCGGCACGTCCAGAGCTAGGGCTTCCGCGCAAGTGCTAACGGGCTTCGGAGAGTTCCTCAGTAGCCAGCAAAGCTCGGCTCAACTCCAGCAGGCGGCGATTCTCCCTTCGGCGGTCGTCAATGATCAGCTTAGAACGCAACACTTCACGGCAAATTACAGCCTGTTTCCGCCGAAGTTCGGGACTGTGCCCCAACCGTGCTCTAAACCACTCAATTGCTCCTAGAAGTGCGTAGCTGGCAAGTGTGAAAAGCCTCGACAATTCAGCTGTGATAGCGCCGTTGTACCGATGAAGATAGTAAATCATGCTTTGCCAGTAGTAGATATGTCTCACCGCTGGAACTTGCTCCGAGCTTTTGCCAAAATGATGGACAATTTTCGCTGTCCCAAGATATACAACACGCCAGCCATGGTCTTTGGCTCTATGACACCAGTCGGTATCTTCCATGTACATTGGAAATGTTTCATCTAATGGGCCAATCTGTTCATATACCTCACGGCGTGCCATGAGAGCTGATCCTTGAACCCAGTCTACATCCAAGACGGCATCGTCGCTTGGCCCAATTACGTAAAAGTATTCCAGAACGCTTTTCGGCGCAAAGGTTTTCAATATTGGGCTTTTGAATAAGACAACAATGAAAGTGTGAAAACGACATCTTGTTCTTTGAGTAGATCCGTCCGTATCAATAGTGTGTGGGCCAACAATTCCAACAGATGGATTAGCGTCAAGGTAATGTATCATAATAGGTAATGCGTCACCGATCACTTCCGTATCTGGGTTTAAGAGCAGAAAGTACCGTCCACGTGCAACTCTCATCCCGATATTACTGCACCTAGCGAAGCCAAGGTTCTCTGAACATGTTATCACCTTAGCATCCGGGAAGTCACATAGCATTTGTAAGGTGTCATCAGAGCTGGCCGAGTCAACTACTATAATCTCAACAGTTGGCTGCTTGCTGGGATATACAGGCTCACTCTCTGGCGGAACAGTAGTCACTGGGCTAGATTGGATACTCTTGAGACATGAGCATAATAGCCCAGAAACATTCCAACTGACGATTATAATCGAAAGATCAATCATGGCATTAGTGTAGTGTAAGGCATCCCAAATCTACACGTATGTCTGAGTATTTTAGGAGATTTTCGGCTTCAGGCCCGAAGTTAGTATCGATCGAATCGGGGTGAGCATATTCCGTTGGTCTAGTGACTCTAGTACTTCCAATAGATGAAGGTGATCTTTAGTTGCTCCCCAAGCACTGTAATTCTCATAAGCCGTGTTGTAAGCATTTAGGGCTTGATCCAATAAGCTTCTTTGTTCATCGCCTTCAGAAAGTAATGCTAGTCCTGTCAAGGCTAGACCAAGTGTGTACCTGGCAGAATAGAAGTGGGGTGTCTGTTGGATTGATTTGTTTGCATAATCGATAGCTTCATTAAAGATTGTTCTAGCTTCCTCTCCCCGGTTAAGGCGAGCTAAGATTAAGCCATGGGCATGGTTTGAAAGTCGGGTGAAGGGGCGGATGGAGCCGTTTGATGGTTTCC
>SOHZ01000458.1 GCA_004377365.1 Anaerolineales bacterium
AGGGGCAACTCTACACTCATCCAACGCAAATGTCAAGATCTGGGTAGACTCAACAAATATATGCTATAATCGAGTGGACAGAGAAAAAGTCGAGGTGAATGATGAAGGGAAAGCCTCTGGCAAAGGTGGCTCTGCTGGCCATTCTGGTCCTGCTGCTGGGACTCAAGACCGAGCCTCAGCCGGTTGTTGACCTGGTGCGCCAGGGAGATGTCTATCAATCCCGAAAAGAATACAGCGCAGCCATCGAGGCCTATCGGCAGGCGGTCGCCCTGAAGCCGCGCAGTGCCGTGCCCTTCCTGCGCATCGGCCAGGTGTATCTGACCCAACGAAGATATGAATCGGCCGGAGAAGCTTTCGGGCAGGCTTATGAGCTGGGGGCAAAAGAAGAAGCCCTGGCTGGCCTGGGATTGGTCTACGCTGGCCTGGGAGACGAGGAGCGAGCCATCAACTGCTGGCGCCAGGCTCTAAGCCTGGACCCT
The DNA here is from genome assembly GCA_004377365.1 of Anaerolineales bacterium. Taxonomy (GTDB): domain Bacteria; phylum Chloroflexota; class Anaerolineae; order E26-bin7; family E26-bin7; genus E26-bin7. The sequence goes on from SOHZ01000458.1 coordinate 480, forward strand.
GGCGAGGCGGCAGTACGCTATCGCCTGGGACGGATCTATCTGGAGCAGGGTGACTTTCAGGCTGCGCAGCAAGAGTTCGAGGCCCTGATTGTCCAGGACGAGCATAACCCGGCGGCTCACTATCAGATGGGCCTGCTCCTGGCTGGCCACGATCCCCAACAGGCCACAGTGCACCTGACGAAAGCGGCTGGTGATTCGCAAGAATATGACTGCCCGGTTTGCTCCGGCTGGATTTGTAATCCAGCCGCCGGACCGCCGGATTTGCAATGCGGCGGGAGCAAAAGCTATTCCTTTACGGACGCTGAGGAGATGCTGGCCGCTTTGGAGGAAGTGGAGAGAGAGGAAAACCAGGCGCGTGCGGTGGCCCTGCTGGGAGTGGCTTACCTTGAACGCGGAGAGCTCAGCCTGGCCAAGCGGCAGCTCGAGAGGGCCATCCAACTCAATTCAGACTACGCTGAAGCCTACGCCTACCTGGGCCACGTCCAGGGGCAGTTGGGCCAGTACGAAGCTGGCTGGGACAACCTGGTCAAGGCCGTCACCCTTGAGCCCGATAGCGTCCTGGCTCACTACTTTCTGGGAGTGACCTACCGTTCTCTGGGGATGTGGAAGGAGGCGCGAATGCGGTTCTGGAGGGCGGTCAATCTGGACCCCAACAACGCCGCCCTCTGTGTGGATTTGGCTCAGGCCTATCTGGAGGAGCCCGACTACGTTGCCGCCGAAGGGTGGTTCCGGGCAGCAGTGCAGCGCGAGCCCGAGGACGCCAGATTCCAGGTCATCCTGGCCCAGTTCTACGTGGATCGCGTCTACAAGGTGGAAGAGGAAGGTGTGCCAGCAGCATTGAGGGCAGTGGAACTCGATGCGGAGAGCGCTATGGCCCACGATGTGTTGGGGTGGGCCTATCACCTGACAGGGCGCTGGCGAGAAGCCAGGACCCACCTGCAACGAGCGTTGGCTCTGGACCCCGACCTGGCCCGTGCCCACTATCACCTGGGGGCTCTCTACGCCGCTCGCGGCGACGGGGAGGCCGCGCGGCGGGAATATCAGCGGGCCATTGACCTGGACAGCGAGGGCTTTTACCGGCGGCGGGCGGAGAAGGCGTTGGAAGAAAGGTATTGACTTTAGCCTCTCTCAAAAGGCAAGCTCCCGCCACCTCATCGAGGCGCGGGGGCTTGATTCGTCGGGACGCAGACGTAGAACAACCTAATCGCCGCTGGGTTCTGCCAGCGACGCGCCTACGCCAGTTCACGTTTTAACAATGCCTGGATCACCTGTTCCACGGAGCGATGCTCTTTTTCAGCCTGCTGCTTGATCCGATGATAGATTTGGCCGTCCAGCCGCCTGTATTTCGCCGGTCTCTAGATAGAACTTGATCTCCTCCACACTCAAGCCTTCCAGCCCAAGGGTCTTCAATGTTCTCATGCCCTGCGCAAAGTAGTCAATGCCAGAAATCATTGATCCTATTTGCACGATCGCTTTACACGTTGGCGTCGGCACATTAAGCAAGTCGCCGAGGGAGCAAAACATGACTAGGCCCATGCCTATGTCTTCGTGGAAGTAGCGATGATCGAGTGTATTCGGGCTAGCGAAATCGCGGAAACCAGGTCCCTTGGCGTAGCACTCGAAGTAGTCGGTACTTGTCGCATATCCCTGCTCCACAGATGTCACGGGATCAGGCTGTGCCGGGTAGCCCAGCGCCTGAAGGAGGGCCATCCGTTCGTTATCGAGCTTTTCAATCAACCGAGCTACTGCCGGAGAAACGCCATCACGGTAGAAAAGCATCTTATGGCCCTCATTCTCGAAACGCGCAGCGTTGAGCAGGGCGATAGGGGGATGAATAACCGGATTGGCATTGTTAAGGCCGGCCTCAAGGACGCTCTCGGCGCGGACGAGGCCAGGATATGCCGCCTCAAGTTCAGGACCGACGGTCGCGATCGCCGTTGACGGCAACGTTCCATACAGCACGCGGTTGACCTTGATTCGTATGTCTACCGTCGCGTCCTTCGCGCGACAACCGTAGGTCAGCGTAGACAACTCGACAAGGATCGGCAGCTTTTTCAGTCCCAACTCGCGGAAAACACAAGCAAAATGGCACGCCCCACCAGTCGAGCCAGGATTAAGTACGATGAAGTGTTCGGGCTGAACGAGTGGGGCAAGCTCATGGGCAGTCCGTTCGTGGGCCAGTGCTTGAGTACAGACCATTACAGCATCAACACCGGCTAATGCCTCAGACAGATCGCACGTTACCAGTTCCAAGACCGCTTCTCCCTCGATTGCCCCGGTCACTTTCAGGCGACGGGTCTTTGCCAGCTCGGTCACGTTATGGCGATACTCGGGAAAGTCAAACAGGCGAACGCGCTTCCCATGCAATGTCAGGTCGGCTGCGGCTGCCTTTCCCCCATTGCCCGCGCCGATAATAGCTATTGTTTCAAGCATAGTGTCTCTCCCTTTAATACGGGATATCGGTGACGGGTGAAAGCAGGCCGCGCTGTGTGATCTTGCCGGTCCCAATCATCAGTGCGCCGATGCTGGCGGTATAGCCCACCGTGCGACTCATGGCGGTGAAGCCCGTTTCCAGATCGCGCAGATTCCAGAATGCACAGTGGCCGGGCCACCGTAAAACGTAGCGTCCCATGTTTTGCAGCCCATATCTTTTGATCCCCAGCAAATCGGCATACTTTAACGCGTCGCCGTTCGGAAAGGCCTCCAGCCTTCCCAGTCCCTCGATTTCAACCTCGTGGACATTTTCGGGACAGAACATCTCGGTGTCTTTTATTTCAACGATTTTTCCATCCGGATCACGCGTCCGGCCAGCCGGTAAGACTTTAGCACCCCTTCGAACGTTCAAGTCACTTTGTACTTGAGAGGATTATCCACTGCCTCGAGTTCGGGAAAGCCTGCGCCGCAGCTTATGATCTCCTCGACATTATCCAGCGAGCGCACCACCTCGCCCAACAGCACCAGATCAATCCCGGAGTCCATGCCGAACTCAGGGAGAATCGTAAGGTTCCTCCGCGTGCTAGATTTCCCCCTCTTCCACCAGCCTTTGGATCTGAAATACACTCATACCTCCCAGCCCGATGTTTCTCAGCGTGCGGCCTGTTTGCCGAAAATCCACGCCGAGCAAACTGTTACTGAGATCAATCAAAGACCTGCAAATCGGTGTATCAACCCCGACAAGCTTGCCCATGTCCTCAAGCGGCACCAGGCCATAGGGAACATCTTCAGTTAAATATCGGTTATCCAGCTCTTTTTGCGCCCTAATCGATTGGTAAACCCCGAGCTTGGACGTATCATGCATCTCTTCCCCGACACTTTGGTGCCTGTACCACCGCTTCGTCATTTCCCTATTCGGCACAAGCTTGAGCCCCAACTCAGCACCAACTGCCATTCGCTCCTTGTCCAGAGTGTCAAAGACTCGACGGACAGCCGGCGTGACGCCCTCTACATAGAACAGGAAATCACCGCTTGTACCCTCAATCCGTCCTGCATTGAGAATCGTGATGGTAGGATGCGAGATGGGATTCGGGTTGCTGAGCCCCGTCCACAAGACACTCTCGGCTGCTTTCAGCTTGGGGTATATCTTCTGCAAAACAGACATGGCTTTGCCTGTCAGCCTGGAGGGGAAAGCCGCAACCCCCATTCCTTCCTTAAACCCATGGATTTTTACTGAAGCAGGTCCACTTTTTCGACAAGCATAGATCATGGACTGCGCTTCGCATAAGACAGGCAAGGGCTTGCACCCATGCTGCCGAAGCACTCGGGCAAAGACAATCGCTCCACCGAAGTTTCCGGGGCTAAGGACAATGACCTGGTCCTCCTTCACGTGTGGAGCTATCGCCTTGGCAAACGCCTCCTGCGCGAAAGCAGGCACAACAACGAATACTACATCGACCCCATCGAACGCTTCTCCAGCATCCGAGGTGACCTTGTGCAGCTTGCCAAAACCGCCCTTCAAACCTGTAGACGGATCTGGTTCTGACTCGATACCACCGCGTCTCTTGACTTCTGCTATGGTCTCAGCCATCTCGGGGATTTCGAATAGATTGACCTCAAGCCCCTTGATGCTCAAGTCCGCTGCATGCGCAAAGGCCCCGTGTCCCCCTCCTAGAATGGCAATTCTCGTGTTGTCGTTCATCTCTGCCTAACCTCCCCTGTAAAATATCTTAGATTTCTAAGACGAAACGATCCAAAGTCCGCCGCTCCAGCTTTTCCTCATCCAGCCTTATCCCCAACCCTTTGCATTTCTCAGGGATCAGGATATTCCTCCCTTCATACCTGAAACTGTCAGGGAGCAGAATATCATCTTTAATGCGCAGATTAGACATCAGGGCATGGCCATGCTCTACCAGATTGGGGATGCTGGCTGCAAGGTGCAGACTCGCTGCGACGCTTATTCCCATTTCGATCATTGAATTCACAAAGCAGGGCAAACCGGCTGCTTCAGCAATAGCCGCGATTTGGCGCGTGCGAAAGAGCCCGCCGCACTTGCCTGTCTTGAGACTGAAAACCCGCGCGGCATCGCGACGCACCAATTCCATAGCCCTGTGGGGAGAATATAACGACTCGTCAGCACTGATTGGCAGATCCACCGACGCTTGAATCTTGGCCATGCTCTCCAGGTCCCAAGCGGGCACCGGCTGCTCCACTATTCTCAAGTCGAATTCCTCTAATCGGCGGATAGTTCGTATCGCAGTTGAGAGATCCCACCCTTGATTGACATCGACCATTATAGGAATGTCTTTGCCAACCGCCTCGCGAATCGCTTTGACCCTCGCAACATCTTCTTCCGGGCCTAATGCACCGAACTTGATGTGCAAGGAGCCATAACCCTCCTCCACCTTCGTCACCGCCTCACGGGCGTTATCTTCGGGAGTGCCACTGCCGATTGGCCAAATCATCGGCACCTGGTCCCGCACTTGTCCCCCCAGTAATTGATACACTGGCACGCCCAAAGCCTGACCCAGTAGATCGTGAGCGGCTACATCAATAGCGGCCTTTGCAAACGGGCAATCTAGTACCACCGAATCCATCTTGACGTGCAACGCCACCAAGTTGTCAGGGGCCATCCCTAACACAGCGGGGCCAGTATGGTGGCGAATGACCTGCATCACTGATTCTGGGCTTTCAGGGGAAAAGGTGGGGGACGGATCCGATTCACCAATCCCACAGAGACCATCGTCCGTAAACATGCGCAGTACCACGGAATGTTTTTCAGTCATCCCCTGTTTCCGGCTGTCGGCTGTAACATAGGGCTTGATCAACTCGACCTGAACAACGGACGCTTCAATTCGCACAATTCGCATGCAAAACTCTCCTTTCATAAGACTGATCGAGGGCGTAACACCTCTGTCAGCCAATCTCCCATAAAATTGATGGCCAGGACAGTGATCAACACGGCCAAGCCAGGCCACGTTGCTACCCACCACGCGTTGGCAAGATAGTTGCGGCCATCACTGATCATGCCGCCCAGACTCGGTGTGGGTGGTTGCACACCAAGTCCCAAGAAACTAAGTGATGCCTCAGCCAGGATCATCTCTGCTACCGAAAAGCTCGCCAGCACAATGACCGGGGTTAATAGATTGGGGAGGATGTGTCGGAACAACGTCCGCGCGTGGCTTGCTCCCACCGCTCTGGATGCAACCACATAATCTGTCGCTTTTAAGCGGAGTACCTCAGCACGAGCCACGCGTGTGTATACCACCCACTTGGTCAGCCCCAGCACCAGGATCAAGATCACCAAGCTGCGACCGAGCACTGCGATAATCGTGATAGCCAGCAGGATGGCTGGAAAGGCCAACTGTCCATCTGCCAGGCGCATAATCAGCGTGTCCACAAGGCCACCCTGATAACCCGATATCAGACCCAAAAAGACACCTCCCGGTCCTGCAACCAGCATCGCCAGAAGACCGATGAGGAGAGAAATGCGAGCGCCATACAAGATCCTAGTCCAGATGTCCCGACCCAACTGATCGGTCCCGAGGAAATGAGTGGTGCTGCCGCCTTCCATCCAAAAGGGCGGCTTGAGACGCAGTTCGAAGCTTGCCGCGTTTGCATCGTGAGGGCTGATCACTGGCGCAAGCAGCGCGCCAAGCACAATTAAGGACAGAATGATCGGCCCAAGCGCGCGAATTGGGCGCTGCCTCAATGATCTGATCATTCGGCTAGCCATCGTCCGTTCCGTATGTCGCGGTACTTGGAGCACTCCCCCAGGCTGGGCTGCCAATTCAGCGCCTCCTTTCATGTTACCGTCTGGCGGACTACTATGGTTCGCCATCAAAGATTAACTAATTGTAGCGGATGCGAGGGTCCACGATAGTGTATAGGACGTCAACCACAAAGTTTGAAACGACAAAGATAAAAGATATCAGCACGACCGCGACTTGCACGACGGGAAAATCACGTTTCAGAATGCTTTGGACAATCAACCGGCCGACACCAGGCCAGGCAAAGACGGTCTCGGTGATGACCGCTCCTCCTAACATTGCGCCGATGGTCAGGCCCAAGATTGATAGGACCGGCAAGAGCGCGTTCTTGAGTGCGTGGCGAACCACCGTCACTCTTTCGGGCAGGCCCTTGGACCGCGCAGTCCGGATGTAATCCTCCTGAAGCACCTCAATCATCCCTGCCCGCACCAGCCGGGCTGTCCTAGCCGCTCCCCAGGAGCCTAAAACGATGCTGGGCATGACCAAATTCAGTATTCCACCACGTCCGCCCGTCGGCAAGAGGCCCCACTTGACCGAGAAGAGGAGGATCATCATCAGCCCTAGCCAGAAGGGGGGCGCAGCCTGCCCCAGGAGAGCCACAACGGTGACAGCATAGGAAAACACGGTATTTGGTTTGACCGCGGCAATGAGACCAGCCGGAATGGCTATGAATATGGTGATGAGCATTGCAAAGACCGTCAATTCAATAGTGGCAGGCATCCGTTCCAACACGACCTCCAGGGCAGGCGAACCTCGATAGATCAGCGAGTTGCCAAAATCCCCTCTGACTATCCGTCCCAAATAGATCAAGTACTGTATGTACAGTGGCTTGTCTAACCCTAGCAAGTGGCGGTACCGGATTACGTCCTCATCAGTCGCCTCGACCGGCAGAAAGAGCCACACGGGATCGCCGCTAAGTCGCATGATAATGAAAACCGCCGTAAGGACCAGGAAGGCCATTACGAAAGCCTGGGCTGACCTGCTGAGAACCATTTTTATGGTCATTTGGGGCTTCTCCTCGTTGTGTCGTTTTCGTTCACAAGCAATACCAGTGCCCGAAGGGTCTTCATCGTGGAAGCCATGGATTTCTACCCCGTGGAAAAGAGACCAGCCGAGGCGCTTCACCTCAAAGCGCCTCGGCTGAGATCAGAGCCTATCTTACTCGACCGGTGACAACTGGAGCCCATACTGAGCATGGTAAGTAGCCGTATTCATGTCCCATTTGACCCGATCCGAGACGCCCAAGGTCTCCTGCTGGAAATACATGAAGATCCACGGGCAATCTTCATGCAGGAATGCGTTCAATTCCTTGCCGATCTCGTACCGCTTCTCGGGATCCATCTCGCTCATATAGGCGTCAACCAGTTTGTCGCCTTCCGAGTTCTGATAGTAGTAGCCCCGGGTCTGGGAGTGGATCAAAGTCCTAATGTGTGTCGCCGCTTCGGGGTTGGATCGCCATGGGAAGAAGTAAGCCTGCAGCTTGCTTTCTGCGTACGCATCGAATAAGGCACCCGATTCCATCTCAATCAAGTTAGCGGTCACGCCAACTTGGGCCAACTCGCTCTGGATCGCTTCAGCCACCTCTTTAATCTGTACCAGTGCCTGGATAGTGGAAGCGAATTGGAAGTCGAATTCAAAACCGTCCGGATAGCCGGCCTCTGCAAGGAGCTGCTTGGCCTTCTCCTTGTCGTTGTAAACGGGCAGGTCTGGGTCCCAGCCGGGAGAGATGGGCCATAGTGCGGCCGGCACAACTTGACCGTAGCCGCTTAGGATGTGCTCGATGATACCTTCTGCGTCTATGGCATAGTTCAAAGCTTGCCGGACCCTGCGGTCAGCCAGGGGGCCACCATGGAGCGTATCCAGCCCAACGTAGGTGATGGCGCCCAGCCGGGTGATGATGCTCTTACTCTCGGCCTCTTCAATCTGAGGGATGGAATCAAACGGGATGACCTCAACGATATCGCATTCCCCACTCAGAAGCGATGCAACGCGAGCTGATGCTTCGGGGATCGTGCGGAAGGTTATGCGATCAACCTTGGGGGCACCGTTCCACCAATCGGGGTTTGCCTCTAACGTGACGTGGTCACCTTTTTCCCACTCGACGAACTTGAAAGCGCCGGTACCGATCGGGTGCTTATCAAACTCTTCATGTCCAACCTCCTTCGTGTACTCGGGTGGCATCATATAGAGGGCTTGGAGGCGGACAAGGAGCACCGGGTTGGGGCCATCCGTCACAAATTCGACGGTGTAATCATCAACGACTTTGACCTCAACGACGGAGGTAAAGTAAGGCTGACCAGCGGCTGCGTTGTCGGGGTTCATGAGCTCGTCGTAGACAAACTTGACAACCTCGGCGTTAAACGGCTCGCCATTGGTGAACTCGACCCCTTCCCTGAGCTTGAACCGCCAGGTGGTTGGATCCACCAATTCCCAGGAAGTAGCTAGCCACGGCTTCATTTGTCCATCTGGACCCAAGACGACGAGAGGCTCATTTATCTGCTCGGAGATAACGAGGTCAGTGGTATACGTCTCGTGTATCGGATTCAGTGTGTTGATATCAGTCGCCAACCCAAAAACGACTTCAAAGGGTTCCTCGGATACCGGTGTGGGGGATGGAGCCTCTGTTGGCACCGGTGTGGGGGATGGAGCCTCTGTTGGCACCGGTGTGGGGGCCGGAGCCTCTGTTGTCACCGGTGTGGGGGCCGGAGCCTCTGTTGTTACCGGTGTGGCCGGTGGGGCACATCCAGCCGACATCACAATCAGCATGACCACCATCAAGCTCAAGACCGGTGTCAGATCAAAAATCCGCTTGTACATTTTACTTTCCTCCTTTAGGAATCTGCTTGTAATCTTACTTTCCTCTTTATACGAGATCTGCTTTTACATTTCGCTTTCCTCCTTTCGGAAACCAATTATTCTAAAATACTAGCGGCACGTGTATCTAGCCATCAACGTTCACAGAGCCAACCATAGGCATTTCCAAACGGCATCAAATTCAGTCAGTGTGTAGGTTTAATGTTCGGCGCTATCCGTCAAAAGCAAGCTTGTCCAGTCCAGGCTTTGGCCTTTGGGGGGTTGAGTAGATCACGAATCTCGTTCGCAAAAATGGCGTACTGCAGCACGGAATGCTAACCAAGGTGGCCCCGTCATCGCCGGAAACCTGGCGCCGCGGGTAGTGAGCTTCACTAAACCGCTGGGAAGGTCTGTCCGCTCGCATCAATTGCCTCACGGAATGCTGCCAGGTGATTCCTCATCAGGCGTTGTGCAGATTCAAAATCACCTTCTCGGATAGCTGCAATAATTGCTACATGGTCGGCGCCTTCACCCAACAGATGGCCTAGTCCCTTTTGGCGTAGATACGATAAAACACGCTGGACATGCTCGTCAAGGTTGATTAGCACGTTCAAGATGCGCCGATTTCCATATTTATAAGCAAAAGTGTGATGGAATTTCCTGTTGACCGCAAGGTAGTCTGCATAGTTCCCTTGCTCTAAAGCCTCTCCAGCGGCCTGAACAATAGATTCCATTTCATCTAGCTCGGCCTGTGTAAATAGCGATGCTGTTCTACGAACCAAAGGGGCCTCAAGAAATTCCCGAAGCTCGTATAATTCTATGATGTCCTCAACAGTAATATCGGCTACGTAGTAACCTTTGAAAGGAATGTTGACTAGGAAGCCCTCTTGTTCTAGTCGAGCCATAGCCTTGCGGATTGGCGTCTTGCTGATGCCCAGGTCTCGTGCCAATTGGAGCTCAGCAAGGAACTCTCCCGGTGGGAACGTGCAATCCATAATCGCCTTCTTGATGCAAAGATACGCCTTCTCATCAAGGGACTTGGCCCTTTCTATCTTTGATAAACTACGATCTTGTCCCATCTTGTTAGAAGTATTCATAGCCTACTGTCCGGAGAAACCCTAGAAATTCCATGTCAAATTACGAGATACAACCCACGTTCTTCACCTGACTGAGTAGCAGCTAAACTAATAGCTGACTTAAGGCGAGAATAGTATACGGTATACCCAGTATACCGTATACAGTATACCACAATTTCCTGTTTTTGTCAAGGGGAAGTTGCGGTCATGGCCCTCTAATGTTATGATGACATTGGGGCAAGACAGGAATGGAAAGC
>SOHZ01000489.1 GCA_004377365.1 Anaerolineales bacterium
CAGCGCTCGCTCATACGCTGCCTGCGCCCCCTCCAGGTCACCCAGGTCTTTCAGCGCCAGCCCCAGGTTGTTGACCAGCGTGGCGACGTTGGGATGATCTGTCCCAAATGCCTTCTCGAAAATGGCCAGCGCTCGCTCATACGCTGCCCGCGCCCCCTCCAGGTGGCCCAGGTCTCGCAGCACCAGCCCCAGGTTGTTGACCAGCACGGCGACGTTGGGGTGGTCGGGGCCGAAGGCGGCCTCGCCTATGGCAGGTGCTCGCTCAAACGCCGCCTTCGCCTCGGCAAACTCGGCGCGCCCGTGCAAATACAAGCCCGCTTGATTCAAGAGGTGCATCGTTGTTTCTGAAGCCACCTGAAGGGCCTCGGCGTGCCCCGCCGCCGCCAGAGCGTGGGGCAGCAATCGCGAACACTGGGGCCAGGTCCGCACGTCGTCACTATGAAATGGGAAGGCGCTATTCACCAGGCGCACGGCGGCCTCGGCCCACGTCCTCCGGGCTTCCTCCGGCAGCCGGTCGCGCACCACGGCCTGCACCAGGCGGTGGACGGATAGTGCGTCCCCGGTCATCTCGATCAACGAGTATTGTCGCAGGACCGCAACAGCTTTGTTCATTGCCAAGGGGTCGGTTACTGTGGCCGACAGGGGCTTGGGAATGTGCTCTTCCCTTTCGCTCAAAAGCGTTCGCGGAATGTCGTCTGGCCCCAGATAGGCGCACAAGCTCAGCAGGTCCGCGCTGGCCGGTGATTCCTGGCCAATCCGCTCCATGGCCAGGCTCCAGGTGGTGGCCACTGTGTGGGGATAGTCCAAGGGTGGATGCTCCTCATCCCAAAGCTCGGTTCGCCGGGATTGGAACAGTTCCAGATACTCAGCCAGGGTCATACCGGTGGCCTCGACGTAGGCTCCCGCCTGTTCCAGGGCCAGCGGCAGGTCGCCCAGGACATCCGCTAGATCGCAGGCCGCCCTCTCGTCTGTCTGCCCTGTCCGCTTCAGGAGAAAGTCCACCGACTCGACCCGCTCCAGCACCTGCACCGACAGCGGACTGGCCACGCCCCGCCAGGTCGGGTTGCGGGAGGTGATCAGCACGTGGCCGGTGGCTCCTTGCGGGAGGTAGTTGTGCACGTCCGCCGGATGGCCCGCGTCGTCAAAGACGAGCAGCCAGCCCTTGTGTTGCCCCAGCCAGCGCCGCACGGCTTCGACCACGACGCGTTGCTCCGGGGCCTCTTTCTCCGGCAAATCCAGCCGCCCGGCCAGGGTGGCATAGTCGGCGGCCAGGGTGGCTGGCTCTTCCGCCCGCACCCACCACACGACGTCGTACTCTGCCGCGTGACGGTAGGCGTACTCCACGGCCAGTTGGGTCTTGCCCACCCCGCCCAGCCCGCTGATGGCTTGGGCCAGCGCGGCCGGCTGCCCCGACGTCAGCGCCGCCCGGAGATCGGCCAGCAGGCTTTCCCGCCCGGTAAAGTTCGGATTGCGGTGATGGGGGACGTTCCAGACCGGCGGCAGAGCCTCGGGAAAACGCGGTCGCTCAGGCACCGAGCGTGAGACGGCCCCCGGGAAGCCCGGCGGAGCGATCGGCTTGGCGCGCTTGCGGCTCACTCCGGCGAGCAGGGTATCCTTAGCCGCTGCCTCGTCCAGCCCCACCAGGTCAACGTAGACGATTTGAGGCAGCAGGCCCTTGGGCTCACACTCCTGGACGCGCACCGGTAACAGGCTGCCTTCCACACCCGTCGGGTCTTGAACAAAGGCGGCGGCCCATTCGGGTTGGGTAAAGCGCGCACCCAGGTAGTCCGGTGAGAGGACGGCGATGGTTCGCTCGGCTTCTGTGGCCGCCCGCTGCATATCGAGCACGAAATTGGAGCCTGGCCGAAAGTCCCAGGTCTGGAGCACGGTCGTGTAGCCCGCCTCTTCCAACTGCCAGGCGATCCACTCCGCCCAGGAGCGGTCGGCCCTGTTGTAGCTGACGAAAAAGTCTTTCATCGAACCCTCTTCGTTACAAAGCCGCACCCTTCGATACGCTTCGCTACTCAGGATGCTATCACTCCAACCGGTTGAACATTTCCGCCGGCGTGTGCTACTTTGTTCCCCACAGAAGCAAGTAGCGAGACACGCATTGGATCGGCCCGGCGTGCAAGTCTCGCTCCATGCGCTCAATCCCCCTCCGATAGGCATCCTCTGGAATCAGGAGGAGCGCTGAAAACGCCTTGTCACGGTAAGCTTGAACGTCGGTCAGTGGGTAGGCAAACTCCACTGTATCCTCAGTAATCTCATCGAACCCGACTTGTCCCATGATGTCTCGGAGTTCAGCGATACGGGGATATCGGCCCAACTCGATCTCAACCGTCTCTGGAAAGTAGACTGTAAGCGGCTGGCGATGGCGAATGATCCAATCGGAATCAGTGACGGTACAACCTTTCCCGCCGGCTCTCAGCACCCGGTGAGCCTCTTGCAAATACGCAAGGCGGTCGCCCACGTGATGAATCACGTCCACTGAAAACACTAAATCAAAGAAGTCTTGCGGGAAGTCGAGTCTTTCAGCCTGGCCCAGTTGAAAATGGATTGTTCTCGATCGTTCTCTCGCCCTGGACAACATCTGTCCCGACGGGTCAATGCCCCAGCACGAACAGCCAACAAGCGCTTCCAGAGTAACAATGTAATTGCCTGTGCCGCATCCCACCTCAAGCACCTTGGAAGCCCTGTCAACTCTGCTGGTCGAGAGAAGGCTTCTCAGGGCTCCCGGATGAACTTGACGATGGCGTGCGTACTCCAAAGCAATCTGATCGTAATCAATCACGTGGAACAGACCTCCGAGGTTTCAATGGTATATGCTTTCTTGAGACTCTCACATTGTATTCTTGCTTCAACTAGCCTGAATTTTTGGCCAAACCTCGGAGGTCTGAACGGTTACCAGTGGTAGTCGCTGGCAGCCAGCGCCAGGACGAGGGATATCAATACTCTGTCCGAGGCATCGCATCCGCTCTCAGAGGGGATACCCTGACTGCCTCAGGCCCTTTGGGGGTAGTCTCAATCTCGAACTCTACCTCCTGTCCCTCCATCAGGCTGTAGACGCCTTCCAGGGCGGTACGGTGGACGAAAATTTCCTCTTCACTGCCCTCAACAATGATGAAGCCATAGCCTCTCTGACGGCTGAACCACTTCACCTTGCCTCGCTGTCTTTCGCTGTCTACCGTTGTTGCAGGGCTCTCCTGCCTGTCACCGACTGCCGTTGTGGCAGGGCTCTTCTGGCGGCAGTTGGGACACAGTTCAGGATCACTGACTGGCTGGCCGCTCTCGGTCATCTCCCGCTGCTCGCTGACGGTGAAGATGAATTGAGCTTCACAGTCTCGGCATTGTAGCATTTTGTCGGCGAATCTTTCTTGGTCGGTACTCATTGTCGTGTCTGACCTCCTTATATTTTCTCCATTGAGTCCAGTATTTACGCGGTTGTCTCAAAATCGGGGTAGAAGGCCAATCGTGTTGGCCGTCATGCCTCCTATGACCTGCCAACGCCCAACGCGCCACTATTGCGGCACAGGCGGTTGGGCTTTCTACCCAAACTGCACAAGTCCTGGGGTCTTTTTTCGGCTCCTCCTGGAGTTCTATTCCTCAGTAACCGGGCTTCCCTCAAGAGCCACTATATCCGCCAGACTGTCGCCGTCCTTGAGTTTCATCACAGCTTTTCCCTGAGTGGAACGACTCATTCTTTCCACGCTCTGGACAGTGAGCCCCCTAATCGTCCCCTTGGCAGAGACAAAAGCCACTTTGTCTTTGGCGTAGGCCACCTTGGCTGCCGCCACTTCGCCCACCCTCGAAGAAGGCTGGGCTGCTACCACCCCGCTGCCATAGCGCTTTTGCACAGGGAAATCGGCCAGGGGGGTGCGCTTGGCGTATCCGCGGGTCGTGGCCACCAAAAGCTGCGCCCTCGGCTGCACCAGGTCCATAGCTGCTATCTGATCACCCCCAGCCAGCTTGATGGCCATCACCCCTGCCGCTGCCAACCCCATAGGGCGCACGTCTTTTTCCGAGAAGCGAATGGCCTGTCCATTCTTGGTGACCAGAATGATTTCCTGGCCACCCTGGGTCAGTCGGGCCCATCTCAGTTCGTCGCTATGGTCCACACCCATGGCTGTTACCTCTCCCTTGGCTGCTGCGCTAACAAAGTCGGCCAAAGTGATGCGCTTGATCTTGCCATCCCGAGTGGCCAGAACCAGGTATCCCCCTTGCTCCTCTGTCTCTTCCCCCGGCAGGGCGACCACAGCGGTCAGCTTTTTTCGGCCCAGCGGCCACAGGCCCGTCACCGGCGTGCCGGCCCTGCGCTGCGCGACATCAGGGATCTGATGTACGGGCAACAGGCCAGCATGTCCCCCCGCGGTGAAGAAAGCCAGGTCATCGCGGGTGTTGGCCAACAGCAGGAACTGAGTAGCGTTCTTACCCTGCCCCTTGGGTGCGATCTTGCGCTTCCCGGCTACCGGCTCTCTCTTTATGACCCCACCCCGGGTGATGGAAATGAGCACCTCTTCTTCGGGCAGGAGGTCGCGGGCTGTCAGTTCTCCCTTCTCTCGCTCGACGATCTGGGTACGCCGTGCATCGCCGTATTTCTCCTTCAGCTCCAACAACTCCTCTTTAACCAGAGCTAGCATCTTACGCGGACTGCGCAACAGCCCTTGCAGATACTTGATGATTTTTTGTTTCTCTTTGTATTCCTGTTCCAGCTTCTTGCGTTCCAAGGCTGCCAGGCGTCTGAGGGGCATATCCAGGATAGCCTGAGCCTGCACCTGGCTGAACTTGAATTTGCGGCGCAGATTGGCGCGAGCTCTGTCAACGTCCCGCGAGCGACGGATGGTGGCAATGACCTCATCGAGGTGGGCCAGGGCTTTCAGCAGGCCCTGCAGGATGTGAGCCCGTTCTTTGGCCCTATCCAATTCGTAACGACTGCGCCGGGCGATGATCTCCAGGCGGTGTTCGATGTAGTGCTGCAAAGCTCGCTTCAGAGGCAGCAGGCGAGGCTCCCTCTTGACCAGAGCCAACATGCGAATGCTGAAAGTGTCTTGCAGAGGGGTCAGCTTGAAGAGACGGCCCAGCACCTGGCGGGGCTCCACGGTGCGCGTTAACTCGATGACCAGGCGCATACCCTGCCGGTCCGATTCATCTCGCAAATCAGCGATGCCTTCGACGCGACCGTCACGGGCCAGTTCGGCGATACGCTCGATGAGGCGGCTCTTATTGACCTGGTAGGGCAGCTCGGTAACGACAATGCGGTGCCGGCTGCGACTCATCTCCTCGATGTGGGTCTTGGCTTGAACGGTGATCCGTCCCCGCCCCAGGGCATAGGCGCTGTGGATGAGGTCTGGTTGTTCGCCGTCCCCCTCCTCCTCACCGTAGCGATAGACGATGCCTCCGGTGGGGAAATCAGGGCCTTGGATAAATTGCATCAGGTCCTCGGCAGAAATGTCATCCAGCTTCTTGTAACGGTCAATCATGTAAACGAGGGCATCGCAGACCTCCCCCAGGTTGTGCGGCGGGATGTTGGTGGTCATGCCCACCGCTATTCCCGAGGAGCCGTTGACCAGAAGGTTGGGGAAGGCTGATGGCAGCACCAGGGGCTCAGTGAGGGTGCCGTCAAAGTTGGGGCCGAAATCCACCGTCTCCTTATGGATGTCGGCCAGCATCTCCTCAGCCATGGCCCACAGCCGAGCCTCGGTGTATCTCATGGCGGCTGGGCTGTCGCCGTCAATGGAACCAAAGTTCCCCTGGCCATCTACCAACATGTAGCGCATGGAAAAGTCCTGGGCCATGCGCACCATCGCCTCATAGACCGCCTGATCCCCGTGAGGGTGGTACTTCCCAAGCACCTCGCCGACGATGCGGGCGCTCTTCTTGTAGGGAGTATTGGGCCGCAGCCCCATGTCGTGCATGGCGTAGAGGATACGACGGTGCACCGGTTTTAACCCGTCGCGCACGTCGGGCAGGGCCCGGGACACGATGACGCTCATAGCGTAATCCAGGTACGCTTCCTGCATTTCCACGTTAATGTCAACCAGTCGTACCGTTCCGATTTCCATATACTTACTCCCCATAAAATGTCAGTGCAAGCACACAATAATCATACGACATTTCGGGACAATTGTCAAAGGTATTGCCTCCAGACTGAAACTATTGTATAATAGCTTTGCCCTCGGCTTTCGCTGAACGTCAGCGTGAGAGGGGAAGCCATACGATGGCATCGTTACCATAGGGGGAGGAAGGATTATCTTTGACTCCGCAGATAGTTTCCATTACCTTGCCCAAAAAGGTGATAATATCTATCTGGTGGAGGAGAGGATACAGTGAGATAAGGAGAAGATGACGGAGAAAAGCTTTCTGAGCGAAATTCGCTTCAGCCGAGCGTTGGGCCTGTGGCGAGCCATCATCCTCGGCCTGGGAGTCATGCTCAGCCTGTTCATCTTCATAGGAATGGGTGGAGCTGTGACGATAGCCGGGCCTCTGACTCCATGGGCCTATCTGCTGGCCGCCCTGCTGGTGCTGGCCAACGTCCTGGGTTACATCGAGTTAGCCGTGACGGCTCCCCTCCCTGGCGGGGCCTATACCCTGGTCCACGAGATCCAGGGCGGATGGCTGGCCTTCCTCACCGGCTGGACACTCACCCTGTCTGGCCTGGGAGTGTGCGCTCTCCTGGCTCAGGGATTCGCCGTCCAGGTGACCACTCTGTTGAACGATTACCTCGGGCTGGCGCTCCCCACCTGGCCATGGGCGATGGGTCTGGTGATTCTGTTGGCCGTCAACAACGTCCTGGGCACCCGGGAGAGTTGGCGCAGACGGATCGCCATCCTCTTGATGGCTGTACTCCTGGGGTTCATCCTGTTGGCCACACCTCGCATCAAGCCTGCCAACTATGTAGCCCCTCCTCCAAACTGGAGACAGGCGTTGCCCCTGTTGATGGTTTCCTTCGTGGGGCTAGAGGTCACTGCCAGCCTCCTGGGTGAGATGCGCCGGCGAACGATCAACGCTCCTCGCGCTCTGCTGCTGACGCCGCTGCTGGCTGGTGCGCTCGGAGCGGCCATTGTCGCCATAGCCGTAGGAGTGGTAGGGTCCGAGGCCCTGGCCGATTCTCGGGTTCCCTTGGCCCTGCTGGGAGCCAGTGTGGCCGGGGAGGGTGGGCGATCTTTTATTCTGGTCGCTAGCGCCCTGGCCCTGGCCCTTACCCTCAACTGGGCCTTGATGATGGTCGTGCGCCAGGCTTACGCCATGAGCAGCGATGGCTACTGGCCAGCCACCTTGCGCAAGATACAGCCACGCTTCAAAACACCAGTCTTGCTCATTGGTCTCGTCGCCCTGCTGGTGTTGCCGCTGACTCTGCTGCCCGTTGATTTTCTGGAGCGGCTGTCTGGCCTGCTTTACCTGCTGGTCTTGATGGGTGTCAACCTGACCCTCTTCCGTCGCTCGCAGCCGGCGTCCTCCGCCTTCGTCTTGCCCTTCCATCCCTGGGTGCCGGGCCTGACCCTGGCCGTGGACGTACTCGTCGGTCTGCTGTGGGGACCAGCTTATCTGGCCTGGGCGGCCGGCTGCCTGGGGGCGGGGACTCTTGTTTACCTGCTGTACGCGCGGGGTCAACACATTGAGGCCCAGGAGGGAATCACTGTCTTTAAGCCGCCGTCCGAAGAGCGAGCTGAGGTGGGCTATCGCGTGTTGGTTCCTATGGCCAACCCGGCCACGGCCGGCACACTCTTACGCCTGGCGGGTGTGCTGGCTCGCCAACAGGCAGGCGAAGTGCTGGCCCTGCAGGTCGTGGTCGTGCCCGACCAGGTGCCTTTGGAAGCAGGCCATCTGCGGGCGCGGGCTGGCCGGGCGCTGCTGGAACGAGCCATGGCCCAGGCCAACGAGGAGGGGTTCGCCGTCCAGCCCATAAGCCGGGTGGCCCGCAGTGTGGCCCAGGGCATCCTCGACACAGCCGATGAGGAAAGTGTGAACCTGATCGTGCTGGACTGGCGAAGTGACACCCGCTCTTTTGGCCCTTCAATGGGGCCGGTCATTGACGCTGTCATCCGCGGTGCGCCGTGTGACGTGACGGTCGTCAAAGGACGTGAGTGGGAGCAGGTGGACAAAATCCTGGTGCCCACGGCTGGCGGTCCCAACTCCGCCAAAGCAGCACGGCTAGCCATGCTGCTGTCAGAGAGCTATGGCTCCCAGGTAACTGCGCTCTACGTGCAGTCAGGACAGGCCCCGCCCGAGCGGATGGAAGAGAACCGGCGACGCATCGCTCAGACGCTGGAGGGCCTGGAGTTCAGCCGCCTGCCGGAGCAAAAGGTGATCATCGCCGACAACGTGATAGAAGGGATCGTCGAGGAGGCTGCGGAGTACGATCTGGTGCTGCTGGGGGCATCAGAAGAAGCCATGTTCGACAAGTTCGTCTTTGGCAGTATCCCACAACAGATCGCCGCCCGTGTGCCCAAGACAGTGATCATGGTCAGAGAATACGGCGGGCTGACCGAGTTGTGGATTCGCAAACTGATACGATGGGTGTTCAACCTCTTCCCAACCCTGACCTTAGAGGAACGATGGGATGTACGCGAAGAGATAAGCCAAGGTGCACAGCCGGGCGTCAACTACTTTGTGCTGATCGTCCTGTCGTGCATCATCGCCACCCTGGGCCTGCTTCTCAACAGCGGGGCGGTGGTCATTGGAGCCATGCTGGTCGCCCCGTTGATGTCGCCCATCTTTGCCTTTTCGCTGGGGCTGATACTGGGTGATGTGCGACTGATGCGGCTCTCCATCGAGGCGGTGTTCAAGGGGGTGGCGCTGGCCGTCATCATTGCCGCTTTCATCGGTGTCCTGTCGCCCTTCAAGGAACTGACCGGCGAGATTATGGCCCGCACCCAGCCCACCTTGCTCGATCTGGCCGTGGCCCTGGCCTCAGGGATGGCTGGGGCGTATGCCCTGGCACGCAAGGATGTGAGCGCCGCTCTGCCTGGAGTGGCCATCGCGGCCGCGCTGATGCCTCCCCTGGGAGCGATAGGCCTGGGGCTTGCGCTGGGAGATGCACGGGTGGCGGGCGGTGCCTCCCTGCTTTTCGCCGCCAACATCGCTGCCATCAGCCTGGCCGGAGTGCTCGTCTTCATGCTGCTGGGCATTCGCCCCCAGACCTGGCGGCCGGAGACGCAACGGCAGATCTGGCGCGGGCTGATCGGCTTCGTACTCCTGCTGCTGGTAGTTGCCATCCCTCTGGCAGTCATCATGAGCGGCATCGTGCAAGACACGGCGGTACGGCAGGCCATTCAAGAGGTATTGAAGGAACAGATAGCGAGCCAGGGGGGAGAACTGGTCGAATTCGAGTATCGGGAGGAGAGGAATGAACTGGTAGTGATCGCCACCATGCGTTCGGCGCAGCCTTTCGATCAAGCGGCGGTTGACCATCTGGCCGAGGCACTGAGCGGTCGGCTGGACAGGCCGATGACACTGGAGATGGTCATGTTACCTGTCACCCGTTCAGGAGGGCAGTAGGGGAAAAGATATGTGACTTTTGGCGAAAATCGTGCTACAATTCAGGGCAGCTATGCACCATGGAAGTCCCGACTGCACAAATTGAGATAATGGGTCAACAATCGTCAACAGACGCCCAATGGGCTCAAAGGGGGAAATTATGAACGAGCAGAGAACAGAGGAACGACAAAGGGTGTCCACTGGTTCGCCGGAAGCGCCCCCAACCGTCCCGAAAGTGGACCTGAACACAGTCGGCGCCGATGAACTGGCCCAACTGCCCGGCATTGGGCCCAAGATGGCCAAGCGCATCATCAAGTACCGCGAGACAGTGCGTCCCTTCGAGGAACCGGAAGAGCTCATGGCTGTGCCCGGCATCGCCAGAGAGACCTATCGCCGCCTGGCCGACCGGTTGACCGTCAGCTTGGCGGCGCAACCACCAGCGGAGGAGGGTAAGCCGCGGCCTACGATAGAGGAGGTCGAGGAGAGGATACACACCATGAAAGCCGACATCAACGCAGTTAGCACCGCTTTACTGGGAACACCGCCTGATGAAGAGGAGAGGCTGTCTGCAGAGGGAGGAGAATCGCCGCCTCCTACCCAACTGGAGCCCCCGGTCAAAGAAGAGCGGGCCGAGGCAGAAGGTCGGCCCACCAGGGAACCGCTACCTCCCCGCGAAGTACCACCTGAGGTGGAGAGGCCACCGGCGGTCGGGCAACCACCTGCTCCCTCCGCCTGGCGCGGGGGTTTCACCTGGTTGGCAGCCGCCTCTCTCATCGGAGCGGTCATGGGCGCCATCCTGGCCCTGCTGATCATCGGTGGGATCAACGGCACCTTGGACCTCAATCAGAGGACGGCTGTGGTGGAACTCCGCGCCGAGGCCGACCGGCTGGGTCGCCAGACCGAGACTCTCCAGACCGACCTGGAGGGGCTGCGCGAGCGCCTGGATGCCCTGGAAGGCTTGACTGGCCGGCTGGACAACGCGGAACAGGACATCGAGGACCTGGACAGCGGCCTGGCCGAGGCCCAGACAGACATCGTGGCCTTGGATGCGCGAGCTGACGCCTTGGGTAAGGACATCGCTGCGGTACGCGCGGCGGCCGACCGCTTCAACGCCTTCTTGGATGGCCTTCGGGACCTGCTCTTCGAGTTCCAGGGCGCACCACTTACACCCACGCCTGTCCTGAGCGAAGATGAAGGGCCGACGGCCACACCAACGGCCACGCCTCGGCCAACTCGCACGCCGCGTGCAACACCTACACCTGGCA
>SOHZ01000538.1 GCA_004377365.1 Anaerolineales bacterium
TCATTTTCCTCCCAAAAATGTCAGGATAAGCTCTGTAGCTGACATTTTGGCCCTTAATCGCATCATTTCACCTCCTTTAAGGTCGTTTCTCCCTCAAATGGTGCTTTGCGAGGATCTCAGGCACATCGAAAAGGCGGGGGATGCTCGCAAAGAGCCCTCCGATGGCCCCAAAGCTCCCATCAAGCTGACCGATCGCTGACAGCTCCCACCCTGGATTGTCAGCATGACTCTCCAACCCGTCTTTCAGAGCCCGATTCACCCTTTTCTGACCCCAACATAGGTCTGAGGAGGCGCTCCGAAAGCATTCTGGAGGCAAAATCGGCCCTTTTTTGCGAGCATCGAGGGGGGTAGGGTCCTTTTTTGAGATGCTCGCATTTTGTCAAAGTAGGGGGGAGGTCATGGCTTTACTAATTTTATCATACATCCTGAGAAAGCGCAATTAGAAAGGATTAAACGAATTGGAGGCCAGGCCCCCGCTCCAATCTCCAACCTCCATTGTCCATTGTCCATGGCGAGATTGCTTCGTCGCTTCACTCCTCGCAATGACCTTGTCCGTCCTCCAATCTTCAGCGGCTATCCCAGCTTAAGCCCCAATTCTTCGGTGAGCTCTTCAAGAACATCATTAAGGGCTTCCTCAAACTCGTCCCTGGCGTCTTTGGCCAAGGCCTTTTTGTTCAGCATGAGCTTGCCGAGGCGGGCGGCGTTTTGGCTGTGGAGGGAGACGAGCATCATGGCCTCTCGCACGTCCCTCACGCGATCCAAGAGGGCAGACAAGCGGGCCTGCTTCTCCATCAGGTCGTCAATGAGGTCGTCAATGGTGGTGAATTCTTTGGTGAGTCCCTCATAAGCTCCATGTTTCCACATGCCGTTCCTTGGTCCGCTGGGAGCGCCGATCTTTCCACCCTCCTTGCATCCACCGTGGGAGACACAGCGGGGCGGATCGCTGCCCTGGATGGCAAATCGTTGACATGGCGTGCCATCGGCGCAAGCAGCCGCACACATCACGCGTTCCGGCTCAGGCAGCAAAGCCCGACCACCATGTGTCCAGCAATGCGGCGGGTCGCTACCGCGAACAGCCCATTGACCGCACGATCTGCCATTCTCACAAACCTGCTCACATTTTTGAGACATGAGAATCACCTACCTTTTTGTACCACTAATCTTGCCATTGCAAGCGGAGATTCCTCGACTTCCTTCGACTGCGCTCAGGACAAGCCGCTCGGAATGACGCATCACCTACTTCTCAGTTGTCTCAAGCGATCGAGAGGATGCTCCATGCCAGGCAACGGAAGTTGTTGACAGTGTTCCTGCAAATACCAATAACAGAGCCAACAAACGGCCACCAAGTTTTCGGGTTCCCAATTCTTATCATCCCCATCCAGGTGATACGCCCTCAGAACGTGCAAGCCTGCGTTGGTATCTTCCGGCCGCCCGCAATACTCACACCGATAGTCGGCACGTATTTTGGCAAACTTGGTCATTTTCCCAAAGAAATTGACCCATCTCTCATGCCTGGCCTGGAAAAGACGGTCCACCTCTTTCCTGGTGGTTAGCCATTGCTTACCCACTTTCCAAGCCTTGAGCCTACCGGACCGCGCATGGGTTCTCAGCCGCCCGTGCGACCGTCCACAATACCTGCCAGCTTGTCGCATGCTAATCAATTCGGATACTTTAGGTTCTTCAGACGCTGTATCATTCATCGTCCACCCCCACATTTCGTGGTCAGGCCTGGTGGGGCACTGTGCATAGAAAGGATGTTCTGATATTATACCATAAATTGCTGTTTAGGGAAAGTTGCAGCAATCCCCTGGGTATATCCCAAAACCGTCGGTAAATGCAGCACAGTCTGTCATTGCGAGCGACCGGAGGGAGCGAAGCAATCTCCCGACTTGGCCAAACGAGATTGCTTCGTCGCTGCGCTCCTCGCAATGACAGTACCACTGACAATTTTGGGATATACCCCAATCCTCTATGATCTTAAGGCAATCGTATTTGGATTCAAGCTCTTTTCTGGTTGTCATTCTGGGGAGCCCTTCGACCCTTCGACGCGCATTTCAAAAACGATGGCCCTATGAGTAATCTCGGGCGGATGGGTAGTGCCCCGCCCACTTGTCAGATCGCTGCTTATCAAGTACAATAGGCTGTGAAAGGGTGGAAACCGTGCCGGAACGTGCTCTTGGGGAAAGGCTGCTGAAAAAGGTCAACAAGGCCGCCCACGAGTACGATTTGATCGGGGACGGCGACCGCATCGTGGTGGCTGTCTCAGGCGGAGGCGACGGTCTGAGCCTGCTGCAGTTGCTGCAAAAACGCCAGCGCTCGGTGCCAGAGAAGGTTGACTTGGTCGCCGTGCACGTCTACGATGATGCTGGTCCTGACGAGCGTTTCCATAAGGACCTGGAGACCTGGTTCCAGGCCAGCGGGGTGGAGTACGCCTTCGAGCCGCTGGAGGTGCCCGCCGACGAACCGCGCCCCCTCTCCTGCTTTCGCTGCGCCTGGCACCGGCGCAAGGCCCTGTTCCTGACCGCGGACCGCTTAAATTGCAACAAGGTGGCCTTTGGCCATCACGCCGACGACGTGGCCGAGACGGCGCTGCTCAATCTGTTCTACAGCGGTCGTTTGGAAAGCATGGAGCCCAGGGTCGAATTCTTTGGGGGCAAGATCACTGTCATCCGGCCTTTGGTCTATGTGCCGAAAGAGGAGTTGACCCGCTTTGCCCAGGCCAGCGGCTTCCCTTCGCCTCCGCCGCGCTGCCCCAACAGTCTGACCTCCAGGCGGGCGCGGATGCAGGCCATTTTGCAGGAATTGGAAAGGGATCATCCGGGGGCCAGGAGCAATCTCCTGCGCGCTCTGCGGAGAGCTAAAAAGATGGAGCCTGGCTAAAATGGCTTGGGGAGTGGAGCCTTCAGGCGGAAAAGCCGGCTAAAGCCTCGACTCCAGTTGTTTTGGCCACATCCAAAAGGATGGAGCAAAGGAACTGGAAAGGGATCATCCGGGGGCCAGAAGCAACTTGCTGCACGCTCTGCGGAGAGCTAAAAAGATGGAGCCTGGCTAAAATGGCTTGGGGAGTGGAGCCTTCAGGCGGAAAAGCCGGCTAAAGCCTCGACTCCA
>SOHZ01000212.1 GCA_004377365.1 Anaerolineales bacterium
TTAATGTGTAGCCACCTGCCTGATATGCCGATCAACCGAGTTTCAAACTATGCCACTACAGTAACCCTCAGGGTCTGATGGAGTTCTCTCTGGAGCCGGGGGAGCACCTGGTTCAGCTTCGTTTCGCTGACACACTGGTCAGGCGATGGAGCACGCGGCTCTCTCTGCTGGCGCTGTTCCTGCTGCTGTTGGCACCCTGCGCGGAGAGGATAACGGCCTGGAATGGGTCCTCTGGGTCGAGGACGAACTGCTGAATCCCCACAGAGACACATCGGAAAGTTGCCAGCCAACTACAACAGTAGCGCCACCCCAGCCAAACTCAGCAAAGCCACGGCGTAGCAGGTCTGCGGGATGCCCAGCACAGGGATGAGGAGGGCGCTGGACAGGAAAGCCCCCAGACAGGCCCCCACTAAATCTGTACCATAGATCAGCCCCGCCACCCGCCCTACATCGCCTTTGGTCAGCTCGGCCGCCAGGGGAAAGTCCATACCCCCCAGAAAGCCCGCCAGCAAGGTGATGAGAGGAAAAGATAAATTAGGCCAGGGCAAGGCCGCCGCTTTGAGCAAGACCGAAGGAAGGACGAGGGCGTAGAGCATAGCCACCCCCTGGGCCACGATCAATACCTTGAGGGGCCTCCTGGCCCACCCCCTCCCCTTGCCCAGGGCAGAAGAGCCAGCAGCATCAGGCGCATTTTCCGAGCCCCCCCTTCGCATAGCGGCGATGAGCCGGTTCATCAACCCCCCGCCCAGGGCCGCGCCGACCATGAAGGCCGCCACGATCAGGCTGACCTCGTGGTAGACGTAGCCGTGGAGAGCCTGGAAGGCCAACAGAACGACCATTTCCAGGGTCATCTCGGCGAAACCGGTGAAGGCCATGACCATGGGCACTGCCCCGCTGCGCTTCCAGCGCAAGACGATCACCGCCAAAGCCAGCGGCACCACCACCCACCACAGGTTCAAGAGAGAGGCCCGATGGAAGAAGCCGCTCAGGCCGGAGTAGAATTGGGAGAGCCATAGGGCCATGTCGTAGTAATAGCAAATGGGCTCCAGATCACGGTTCAGCTTGGCCGACTCTTCACCCTCCAGATCCCGGCGTATCTTGGGGAAGCGGTCGGTGGTGAAAATGTACTTCAGGTAAGGCGCGCTGACCCAGCGGGTTCCATTGTGGCCAGTGAGGCCGCGCTCGGCCAGACGCTCGGCCAGGAGAGTGTGGTCAGTGGTGAGGAAAGCATCTGAGGCTATGAAACGGTTGTGGTCGCCGGGCAGGACGATGATCTGGCTGAAGACGGAACCCAGCGTCTGGTAGACGTTGCCGCCCAGGTGGCGGAGCTCCGGGTTCAGATAGTTCTCGGCCGAGGGTAGGCCGAAGGAGAAGACGCCTCCCTCATTGAGGATGGCCTTGACCTCGGCAAAGAACTCCCGGGTGTAGAAACGGTTCAATTGCCCCGTGGAGGGCTCGGGCAGGTCTACAATGACCGCATCAAATCTGCGGCCAACCTCTTTGACGTAGAGGCGACCATCGGTGTGGGCCAAGGTCACGCGGGGGTCGTCCAGGACAATGCTGTCCTCCGGCGGCAGGTATCTTCGGGCAGCCTCGATGACGGCCGGGTCCAGTTCCACATAGTGCACCTCGCTCACGGGATGCTTGAGGATTTCTCGCAGGTCACCGCCTGCCCCACCGCCGATGAGCAAGACGCTCCTGGGAGCGGGGTGTTCCAAAAGAGGGAAATGAGCCACTTCTTCGGGGAAGGTGCCCTGGGTCTCGAACAAAAGCAGTCCGTTCTGGAAAAAGACCCGCTGCCCATCCCGCCCCACCACCGTCAGCCGGCCGTAGATGGTATCTCGCACCAGAAGGGCATCCTCCCACTGCCAGGCCAGGGTCGCACGGTGCAGCGTCTGGCCCAGGGGCCAGGCCAGGAGGGCCAGGAGCAAAGCTGCCAGTCCGGCAGCGAAAACCCATCCTCGCTGGCGGACCCTACGCAGCAGCCACCAGCCCACAGCCAGATTCACCGCCCCCAGGCCCAGGGCGATCTGAAAAGGGTTCAAAAAGCGCACCAAAAGAAAGCTGAAGAGAACTCCGCCGATGGCTGCCCCCCAGCCCTCGTAGACGTAGGCCCGACCCACTGTTCCCCCCCGCTCGGCCAGTAGGCGGCTGCCCAGGGTGAATTGCCAGCCCAGGAGCAGGCACAGAGGAGCCAGGATGATAAAGATGGACCAGGCCATAGAGCCGAAACTGAGCAGAGCGCCAGGAGTGATGTCCAGGAGGACGCGGATGGCGCGGGTGAGGGCTATCTGAGCCGGGAGGAAAAGCGTCGCCAGGGCTAACCCCGTGGCAAAGGCCCCCAGCCCCAATTTGCGGCCTTGAGCCAGGCGTCCCAGCCCGGCCGAGCCAGCGGCCACCCACAGCAGCCAGGCGGCCAGGATGAGTCCAAAGACCAGCTCGTTGCCGTAAAAGGTGGCCAGCAGCTCCCGCATGAGCACCACCTGGCCGATCATTGAAGTAAAGCCAACAACAGCCAAAGCTATCCCCATCGTTCCCCTCCCGTATCCGTCCAGAGAAGCTACGCCCTAAACAAGCCCAGACGTGTCATTCTGAGCGACCGAAGGGGAGCGAAGAATCTCGTTCTTTGCATAGAAAAACGCTTGTTTGCCAAAAACGAGATTCTTTCCTTCGGCTTCGCTCAGGACAGGCTTGCTTCGCTCCTCAGAATGACAGGCAAAGTCTCGCCTCATTTGTAGAGAATTTGGGGTGTCACGGAGTTCAGCCATCAGCTTTCATCCTCCGCCAGTCTCTCAAAAGCAACGCACTTACCACGATCGCTCCGCCCAGGAAGGCCAGGCCCAGACAGCGAGAGGTATAGACCACGACCGTCAGCGGTGTGACGAGGGGGGCGGGCGTCGGCGTGGCAGTAGGATTTGGTGTGGGCGTTGCAGTTGGGCTCTTTGTGGCCGTGGCCGTAAGAGTTGGGGTAGGTGTAGCGGTTGCTGTGGCCGTCGGCGTGGGCTTGGGTGTGGCGGTGGCGGTTGGCGACGGAGTGCGGGCTTTGTCGTGAGCGCTCAGCCGAACGGTTGGCGTCGAAGTAGCAGTCAACGCCGGCGTCGTTGTAGCCGTCGCCTTCAACGTGGCTGTCGGTGTGATGGTTACGGCCACGGTCGGCGATGGCGAGAGAGTGGGCGCTGACGTGGCCAGCGCTAACGCCTCTGCTTGAGCTCGGAACTGAGCCGCAAGCTCCGCCGTCAGGTCCAGGTATAGATTCCCATAGCTCACGCTGGGCTCGATTTGCGAGCCCTCCACCCACTCGTTCCAGGAGGTGATCACCACCCAATCGGCCCCGCTATCCATGGCTGCCTGCCACGCGTCCCGATAGAACTGTCCATCCTCTCGCTCCCGCACAAAGGCCTCGTCCCGCCCCGTCTTCAGATCATTGTAGCCTGGCGTAACCGTGGCCACCCAGAGCTTGTCAGTACCGTGCTGGGCGTTGTAGCGACGTATCCTGTAGCCCCAGTCGCTCAAGGTGGAATGAACGTCCTTGGACCAGGCGATGCTGTAAAGGTGATGGCCGTCAAAGACCTGCTGATAGGCTACCTCCACCCCTTCGGCGATCCAGATGCTCTCGTGGTCGGGGTCAACCTGGTCCCGAACGGCCTGCCAGGCTTCCAGAGGCGTCTGCCCTGGAGCCAGAGGGATGCTGTCCAATCGCCAGAAGAAAATCACCGGCCTGCCCTCGACCCGGAGGAAGCTGGGATGTTGCGCGTGGACCTGGAGGACGTAGCGCAAGGCATCCATCACGTCTTGCTGGCTGTGGATGAAGGGGGAATCCGGCCCAAACTCTACGCTGACCCGCAAGTCGGTACTATCGGCCACCTCCAGCATGAGGGCCAGGTTGGTCTCGGTCTGGTTATTCTCGACCTGTGGCCCGTACCAGCCAACCACAAAGGCGTCAATGCCGACTTCCTGGGCCTGGGCGATGTGGCGGACGACGGTCTCACGGTCACCAGAGTTGTACAAGGTGATAGGGAAATCCGACACCTTCTCCGGCGTCCAGGTGTTCTCGTCGAACCAGTTGTAGTAGAAAGCCAGCACTAAGGGATCTTTCAGGCCCTCGTTGAGAAGGGCAACGTCCACACCAAGAAGGTAAGCGTTTAGACCTCCGAGGTTTTGACCGCAGATTCGGGCATATCGTGACAAAAAAGGCTGATCGGAAGCTACAAACGAGTATGACAAAGAAACCTCGGAGGTCTTCAGAGTGGTTCTACCTGACCAACTGAACACATATCCAGGAAGAAATAACAGCAGAGCAACAGAGATGGCAAGCCCTTCGACTATGCTCAGGACAAAAGCCCTTCGATTATGCTTATGGTAGACAATAACCATGACCGCTTAGACAGGTTTTCCCTCCCCCTTGTAGTCTGTGAGCTATTTTACCACAAGTGCTCCTATTGTCAATGGTTTGTCAGTGCTGAAAGTGGCGCACCCCGGTAAAGACCATGGCCATACCAGCCTGATCTGCAGCGGCGATGACGGCCTCGTCGCCGATGGAACCACCGGGCTGTACGATGGCCGTCACCCCGGCCGCCGCTGCCACCTCCACCCCGTCGGGCTTGGGGAAGAAGGCATCGGAGGCCAGCACCGACCCCGCTGCTCGTTCCCCTGCGGTTTGAACGGCAATCTCCACCGCTGCCACCCGTGAGGGCTGCCCCGCTCCCATCCCCACCAGAGCCTGCCCTGAGCTTGGTCGAAGGGCCTGCCCCTGAGCCAGGACGATGGCATTAGACTTGACGTGGCGCGCCGCCCGCCAGGCAAAGTCCAGTGCTTCCCACTCCTCTGCTGTCGGCGCGCGCTGGGTGACCACCCGCGCCTCCCGCACTTCGGTCTCGCCCAGGTGATCGGCCTCCTGCCCCAGCATCCCGCCAGGCACGCTTCGCCACATTTGCCGGGTCTGCTCCGCCAAAAGGGGCAGTTCCAGCAAACGCAGATTGGGTTTGGCTGACAGGCGGGTCAGCGCCTCGTCGGTAAAGGCTGGAGCCAGGACGATCTCGTAAAAGTGTTCCACAAGTTGTTGGGCCAAAGCCTCACTCACTGTGGTGTTCACGGCCACGATGCCACCGAAAGCAGCCACCGGGTCGCCGACCAGGGCCAGCCGGTAGGCTTCCAGTAGGTCGTCGGCGTGGGCCAGGCCGCAGGGGTTGGTGTGCTTGATGACCGTCACCGCTGCCGGTGAGAAGTCGGCGATGATCCTCCAGGCGGCGCTGGCGTCGAGAATGTTGTTGTAGGACAGGGCTTTGCCTTGCAGTTGCCGGGC
The DNA here is from genome assembly GCA_004377365.1 of Anaerolineales bacterium. GTDB lineage: Bacteria > Chloroflexota > Anaerolineae > E26-bin7 > E26-bin7 > E26-bin7. Next base: position 5,303 of record SOHZ01000212.1, read on the forward strand.
GCCGACGAGCCCCGTTGCTCCCTGTCCCGGCTGAGGCAGGGCGTAGAAGGCCGCTCCCTGGTGAGGGTTCTCTCCATAGCGAAGATCACTCACCTTGCGCAGGCCCAACGCCAGCTCGTCGGGCCAGCCAGCCTCAGATGTCGTCAGGTAAGCCGCCACCAGGGAATCGTAGGCAGCGGTGTGATGGAAGGCCTTGGCCGCCAACTGTCGCCGGGCCGCTTGGTCCAGCCCTTCCCCGCGCAGCGCCTCCAGGACCATGCCATAGTCGTACGGGTCGCACAGAGGGATGACGGAGGGAAAATTCTTGGCCGCAGCCCGCAGCATGGTCGGCCCGCCGATGTCTATCTGCTCCAGGGCCTCGGCCAGAGTCACCTCGGATCGGGCCACTGTCTCGGCGAAGGGGTACAGATTGACGGCCACCAGGTCAATGGGCTCCAGCCCGTGCTCTGCCAGTTCAGCCAGGTGAGCAGGTTGGTCGCGGCGAGCCAGGATGCCGCCGTGGATGGCAGGATGCAGGGTTTTGACCCGCCCGTCCAGGATCTCGGGAAAGCCGGTCAACTCGCTGACCGGACGCACCGGGACGCCAGCCGCTTCCAGGGCGCGGCGGGTGCCTCCGGTGGAGAAAACCGTTGCTCCAAGGTCGGCCAGCCCCTGCCCCAACACTTCCACGTCGGTTTTGTCGAATACACTGATGATAGCACGCATGATCACCTCCTCCTCAATTAGTTGCCGGTAAATTGTACTACAAGTTGGGCAAAAAGAGAAGCGTTGCCAATTCGTATGAAATCTGATATACTACTTCAGGCGCAGGGCAAGACCTGACAGGTTTATGCCAAAACCTCAGGTCTGCTTGGACAGCCTGCGATCAAGGAGGGAATCTATGCCAACCACTTATGCCGTTCTTGGGGCGGGCCGTCAGGGCACCGCCGCCGCCTACGACATGGCCCGTTGGGGCGATGCCCGCCGCGTCATTCTGGCGGACTATGACCTGCAGGTCGCCCGCCGGGCTGCGGAGCGGGTCAAGAAGCTGCTGGGCAAAACCGTCGCTGAGCCCGTTCAGGTGGACGTCACCGACCTGAAGGCCGTTGAGGAGGTGCTGACCGGAGTCAACGCTTTCCTCAGCGCTGTTCCTTATTATTATAATCTTGACATCACACAGGTTGCGATTCGGGTTGGGGCTCACATGTGCGATCTGGGTGGCCACATCGGCATCGCCCGCCAGCAGCATAGCTTTGACGCCGAGGCCCGGGCTGCGGGCATCAGCATCGTGCCCAACTGCGGACAGGTGCCGGGCATGGGCACCACATTGATGGTCTACCCCATGGAGTTGCTGGACGAAGTGGTGGACGTTTATATGTGGGACGGCGGGATCCCCCAGAACCCGAGATCGCCGTTCAACTACCTGCTCACGTTCCACGTTGCCGGGCTGACCAACGAGTACGCCGAGCCGGCCATCTTTATCCGGGATTGGAAGGTCACCGAGGTGGATACGATGACGGAACTGGAGACGGTCGAGTTTCCGGAACCCATCGGCACCCTGGAGGCTTTTGTCGCCAGTGGAGGGACCGACACCATGCCCTGGACCTTTGAGGGCAAGCTGCGGACGCTGCAGAACAAGACCCTCCGCCATCCGGGGCATTTTGCCCAACTGCGTGCCTTCTACGACCTGGGGCTGTGGGACCTGACGCCCCTCCAGGTCGGCGACGTGGAGGTGGTGCCCCGCGACGTCTTTCACGCTCTGTTTGAGCCCAAGGTCACCTTCCCTGAGGACGAGGACATGGTCATCGTGCGCGTCGAGGCCGTGGGCAAAAAGGACGGCCGGGACGCCGAGGCCCTCGTGGAAGTGATAGACTACTTTGACGAGGAGACGGGCTTTACGGCCATGGAGCGCTGCACCGGTTGGAGCGCGGCCATCGTGGCCGAGATGATGGCCCACGGGCAGACGCCCCATGGGGCCGGGGGAGTGGAGACCCAGGTGCCGGCCCGTCCCTATGTGGAGGGACTGCGCCGGCGTGGCATCAACGTCACCGAGGAGGTGACATTGGTGTAGACCGACAATGAACGCCCTCTTGTGCTCGGCGAGGTCTCCTGACCACCGCCGAGAAGGACTCGGTCAGAGCCCTTCGACTGCGCTCAGAACAGGCCCTTCGCCCAACAAGTGGGGACCCTATTTATGCTCAAGCCGGACGACAGTCCGGCGGGGTGGCGGATTGTTATCCGCCGCGAGCAAGTAGGCTATTTTCATAGATAGGCGAAACGAGGCTAATATGCCTGAAACCGCTCATCAACTAGCTCTATTCCTCGAAACCCATCGCAACCACTCGCCAGTCACGCTACAGAACGCATCGGCAGTATTGGTTGCATCGGTGAAGAGGCGCAGGTGAGTTGTGGGCCTTTCCATCCCAAACGTGAGCATTGTGCATCAAGGAGCAAGTTAGGTGTCAATAAACTGGCAGAACCTGCGGTCACTGAATAACTCACAGAACGTAGCTTTTGAAGAATTGTGTTGTCAGCTTGCTGAATACGAGGTTCCCGATGATGCAAAATTCGCTCGTAAAGGAACCCCTGACGCGGGTGTGGAATGTTTTTGCAAGCTACCGAATGGAGACGAGTGGGGATGGCAAGCCAAATACTTCCATGTGCTTGAAAAGGCACAATGGGCACAATTGGACGACTCGGTAAAGACAGCTCTTGCAAAGCATCCCAGACTCACTGTGTACACAGTTTGTTTACCCTTTGACCGACCTGATCCCCGCATTGATAGTCAAAGTTGGTTCATGGACAAGTGGCACGATCATGTGAAAAAGTGGGAATCTTGGGCTACAGACAGAGAAATGGAGGTTGAGTTTGAGTATTGGGGAGCGTATGAGATTTGGGAGCGGCTTAGCCGTGAAGAACATCGCGGACGTCACTTCTTTTGGTTCAACAAAGAGTTCTTCAGCGACGTCTGGTTCAAGAACCGCGTTGAGGAAGCGGTGGAAGTCGCCGGTCCACGGTATACGCCCGAATTGGATGTTGAGCTCCCGGTTGCTCATCTATTTGATGGTTTGGGAAGAACCTCCGAGTTCCATAAGCGCATAAAGGCTCAATACGGCAAGATAAAGAAAGCCTATTCTCGTGTCCGCGTCAGAAATCAGGATCAGCAAACAAAAGAATCGCTGGATTTGCTTCGCGAAATTGTCGAACAGCTTCTTAAAGCCATAACAGCAATTGATGAAACCAATGTGAATCCTATAGACTGGGAAGGGATTACTCATTTCGCATCAAAATCCAGGGATGCTGCCCGAAAGTGCATAGACAGCTTGAATGAAGCTGAGGAGAAAGCAAGAGAAGCCGCCAAGAATGGGGATGAAGAGACTCAACGCGAGGCTGAGCGAAAAAGGTATGAACAGTTTGAATACGCTCGTTCTGATATTTGGAGGCTAAAGAGCGAAGTTTGGGAACTTGAAGAATTCGCTCAAAGCCACGAAGCCAGACTATCTAATCTGTCAGCCCTGTTGTTGGTAGGTGACGCTGGCAAAGGAAAAACACACCTCTTTTGCGACATTGCTACGAAAAGGGTTAGTGCTGGTTTGCCAACCGTTTTGCTGCTAGGCGAGTGGTTTACTCAGGAAGAACCGTGGACGCAGATTATTCGCTTGTTAGGTTTAGGTGCTTCCACAACCAGGGAGGATTTTCTTGGGGCATTTGAAGCGGCTGCGCAAGCAAGTGGCTCGAAAGCTCTCATACTCATTGATGCCTTGAATGAAGGGGAAGGCAAAACGCTATGGAGAAAACACACTGCGGCAATGCTAAAGACCATCTCGCGGTACCCCTGGATAAGTGTAGCAATTAGCGTGCGTACATCCTATGAGGACCTAGTAATCCCTGAAGGGCTAGTACCTGACAAGTTAGTTCGCGCAGTTCATCATGGTTTTGCAGAGCACGAGTACCAGGCTACAAGAACGTTTTTTGACCATTTTGGTATAGAGCACCCCTCAGTACCGCTTCTAATTCCTGAATTCCAGACACCATTGTTCCTGAAAGTTTTCTGCCAAGGGTTACACAATGAGAATATGTCTAAAATACCGGCCGGGCTTCGTGGCATTACTGCAATATTTCAATTCTTTGTCGAGTCGGCAAATAAGAAGCTGTCCAGGCCCGAATGTCTTAATTACAACCCTAAACGCAGAGTTGTCTGGCAGGTTGTGGACAAGCTAGCTGCAGAGATGGCAGGCAAGCATAGAGATTGGTTGCCATTGGAAGAGGCCCAGACGATTGCTAATAGCTTTTTACCCTACAGTGGATATGAAGACTCGCTCTTCAGGCACTTGGTGTCCGAAGGTATCCTCACCGAAAATAGATTACGGTTGGATAACGACGAATTGCGTGAAGTAGTACACTTTGCATATGAAAGATTTTCAGATCACCTAATCGTCAGACATCTCTTGGATAGACACTTTGATATTGAGGCCCCTTCCCAACCTTTCTTGCCAGACCAGCCGCTTGCGCATTTGGTAGAAGATGAGTTGGCCTGTTGGCGCAACCGCGGACTTCTGGAAGCCTTGGCTATTCAGCTCCCAGAGCGTACAGGTAAGGAATTGCCCGAAATTGCGCCGACCATTACGGGTTACAGGGTTATCAGTGAGGCTTTTATCGAAAGCTTGATCTGGCGAGACACCAGAGCTATCACTGAAGCCACGAGATCTTACATCAATGAATATGTGGTTCGCTCACAACACACTCGTGACCTATTTCTCAATGCCTTGCTGACTGTTGCTATAAACCCTGACCACCCATACAACGCTGACTTTCTTCACACGCATCTGATGAGATTTGAGATGGCGGAACGGGATGCTTGGTGGTCTATCTTTCTGCACGAACAGCATGGGACACATGAGGCTATTGACCGTCTTGTTGACTGGGCTTGGGCGACTGAGGAGAAAAGTCATATCTCGGATGAGGCGATACGGCTTTGCGGTGTTGCACTAGGATGGTTCTTAACCACATCTAACCGCTTTTTGCGTGACAGAGCAACCAAAGCGTTGGTCAACCTATTCACTGATAGAATTCATGTTCTACGCCAGGTCATTCATCAGTTCCTAGACGTGAACGATCCATATGTATCTGAGCGTCTGTTTGCAGTTGCCTACGGCTGTGCTATGCGCAGCGTAGATGGCGAAGCCATTGGCGCTCTGGCACAAGATGTCTATAACTGGGTTTTTCAGGACGGTGAGCCACCACCACATATCTTGCTGCGTGACTATGCTAGAGGTGTTGTTGAAGTTGCCTTATACCGCGAGATTGAGTTAGACATTGATGTGGACAAAATAGGACCCCCTTATCGAAGTGAATGGCCTACTGTAATTCCTACAGAAGAGGAAATAGAAGAATATGACAAATGGGAAGAGGACATGTCCGATGAAGAGTGGGGCAGAGTAGCAATCTGTTCTTCT
>SOHZ01000567.1 GCA_004377365.1 Anaerolineales bacterium
GTGCAATCGAACGTAATCCCGACAAGCTCAGAAAATAACTAAAAGGCCGCGAGACGGCATTAGCGTTGCTGTTCAGCACGTTTTGCCTTTGCACGGTTGAACTGTCTGCGGATGAAGTCGACGGGAGTGACCGGCAAGGCGTTTTCTTCATGTCGAACAACCTTACCGCTCTTGGGATCCTGGTATTGCACTATGCATTCAATGCCCAGCTTGTCAAGCTGCTCCTTTAGCGAGATGCCGAACCTTGGGTGGTGAACGATTAAGCCCAGCGATGTCTCCTCGGTCACTTCTTTGTTGGGATAGTTGTACATGAGCAGCGCGGGCGGGTCGTCTTCGGAGATGTAGGTTATCGGTGCGGCTTGCTTGTACAATTCATATGCGCGCGGACTGTCGATTTCGTCGGCCTTGATACCGTAAAAGGGGAGGAAGAAAGGATGGCGTTCAAAGTTAGGGCGTGGAATGCCGATTTTCTCAGCAAAACGCGGGTCATAGGATGACTGCCCGTTGCGGACCGCGATGCACGTTAAACGTGTTGACTGGCGTGCTATGGGGTCGCCGCTGTCCGGGTCGGCCAAGTCGTCGTGAAACGCCAGCCACATTGAGGTACCGGCTCCGGCAGAACCACCCGTCGAGGCAACCAGCTGCGGATCGATGTTCCACTTTTCGGCGTTGTGACGTAGGAATTGCAGGGCCCGTGCACAATCCAGATATGCCGCCGGGGCCGGAGCGGTGTCGGTCAACCGATAGTTAATGGCTGCAATAGAAAAACCTGCGTTGAGGTAGGACTTGGCTTCGCTGACATTGAGACTCCTTTTGTCACCGCCGCGAAATCCGCCGCCGTGGATGTAGAGTACCAGCGGGGTTGGTTCCGCGGACTCCGCGAGATATAGGTCCAGCACGTTTCGCTTGTGAGGCCCGTAGCGCAGGTTCGCATGGTTCGGCGTTAGCGAAGGTGCACGTTTGCGCTGCCGGTTGCGATTAGCAAGTTTCCGCTGAAACGGCTTCTGCTCGCCAATGCAGAGCACCTGACCATCGAGGAGGGTCAGGATCACGCGGCCCGTGCCGTCTACAGCCATGCCCCAGGGCACGGGAGCAGAGGGGAGTGTGTGATTCCAGAGCCGTTTGCCGCTGCGGAGCTCCAGTGCGGTGACTTGCGATGCGTCAGCGAACACGACGGCGTTTTTCGTTACCGCAACAGCAATGCTATCAGGGCAGTCATGCTGCCATAAAGGTTTCTCGGAGACCTTGAATTGGCCCCACGCCTGTGTGATATGCTTGGGGATTTTTTCGTCCGTCACGCATCGGCTCAACGCGTCCTTTTCGAGCGGCCCGTAGCAAAGCAGCTTGCTGTTGTCTATCCAGACAATGTCACGCTGTCCGGTTGAAGCATGCAGCAGCTTCTTGGTCACTGTGTGGTCGTACACGGGGATATCCGGACGGGAGTAGAAGGGACGCCCACAGGCGATCACTCGATTGCCGATGAGGGAAAGCTCCCAACCACGCGGACTTGTTGATTCACAATTAGCCAGAGGCGCCGGGTCGTTGAGACACTTTCCGTCGAGTATATCGTAAACGGCAGGTGAAACGGCGTTCCCGCCGGCAAGATAGAGCTTGTCCTCATAGAACAACAGGTGCCCCTGCACGCTAACGCCGGTGTTAGCCTCCGGATCCAAATGTCCGGATGTGTCGTTGCACCATCGGACGTTTCCGGTAGCCGGATCGAGCGCGTACACGTAGGTTCCGTCGTAGTTCACAAGACCGGCGGCGACGTAGGCGGTTCCGTCTTCCACAAGTACGCCGCTTGCCGCGGGCCAAGTGGAGAGCAGTTTGCCATAGACCGGGATTTTGCGTTCGGCCGGTGCGGCCCGGAAGCGCCAAAGCAGCCGCCCCGTAGTGGCCTCAAAGGCGTACACCCAACCATCACCCGAACCGACGAGGGCCCGTCCCTTCCAGATGGTCGGCGGGATGCGGATTTCGCCGCCGGTGTAGGCTTTCCATTGCTCGCGCCCGGTGTCACCGTCCAGAGCCCGAACGACTCCGTCCGAGCCGGCCAGCAGGACAAGATTTCCGACGGCCACGGGGGCTGTGGGCCGGACACCTGCCAGAGCGGACGTCTTCGTTCGCCAAAGAATGCGACTGGCTTTGGGGACGACCGCCTTGGTCGTGGTGGTTCGTTGGTTGTTTGCCCTGAAGGTGGGCCAGTCGGCGCCGGATGCAGTCAGCGTCTCAACCGGAGCAGTCCCGCCGGGTCCCTTCTCGAGCCGATTCTGCCGGGCGATGTTCGGGGTGAAGTCGAAGTTACCAGCCGAACCAAGGCAAGTCAGGCCATTCAGCGTAAACTGGCAGTCACAAGTATAGGGCCACCAGTAGAGCAGACCGTTGGCCACTGTCACCCCGTCATGGCAAGGAGGACGCATGGGAGATAACCATCGCGGACGAGCACTGGCCAGATCGAAACGAATCGAGCCACCCATGGCCCGGAACAGGATGCTGTCCGGAGTGCCCGTGGGGCGGGTGCAGGCCCGGCGACCGGTGGACAGCTCCGCCAGGACCTCTCCGGTCAGTGGGTCGAACTTTTTGCTGAGGTTGTTCCCCCAGGGACCACTGATGGCATACAGGGCATCGGAATGAATTATCAATTGGAAGTTGTCATAGGGGTGCTGCCAGATTATCCGACCGTCTTCGGTGGAAACGGCCAGCAGTTTTCCTATCTGCGGACCGGCGAAGTACAGCACGCGATCGCTGCACTTCAAATATACCGTCGTGCGCCAGTTTGTCTGCCAGCTCTGACGAGGAAGGTATTCGCCGAGGGGCTGGAAGAGCTCGGGCGCGTTATCCTTCATCTTGCGCCATAGGACCCGGCCGGTCTTCGCGTCGAGGCAGGTCAAATAGGTCCCGAACCGGAAGGCAAAAATTCGCCCGTTCTTCATGCAGACGGCACGGCCGTCCATCGGTTCGTCTTCGTGATAGTGCCACAAAACAGTCTTGGTCTTAGGGTCGATGGCCAGCAGGTTACGGCCAAATCCCCAGGGCTGCTCGGGCTGGTTGTAACCCTTGGAGATGCCGGTCCAGGGCCAGCCGTGAGCCTGGCGTTTCCACCGCA